>JAIRPY010000067.1 GCA_031256905.1 Spirochaetaceae bacterium | reverse complement strand
AGGTGATCTTGCATAAGCCCCGCGCTGGCGACTACAAAGTCGATGTTGCCGATATTCGGGTCATACTCGCAAAGGTCTTTATCAAAAAAGTCCGCGAAAACCCGCGCTTTGAGGGTTTCCTCTTTCTGAATATTCGCGTAGTCCATACAAGCAGTATACTCATTGCGTAAATTTTTTCTATACCCCCCTTGCCTCTTTTCGGTTTTTTCGGCATATTTTCTGTAAACCTTGCTGGGACTTCTGTAAATCTTGCTGGGACTTCTGTAAACCTTGCTGGGACTTCTGTAAATCTTGCTGGGACTTCCGTAAATCTTGCTGGGACTTCTGTAAATCTTGCTGGGACTTCTGTAAATCTTGCTGGGACTTCTGTAAACCTTGCTGGGACTTCCGTAAACCTTGCTGGGACTTCTGTAAACCTTGCTGGGACTTCTGTAAACCTTGCTGGGACTTCCGTAAACCTTGCTGGGACTTCCGTAAACCTTGCTGGGACTTCCGTAAACCTTGCTGGGACTTCTATCTTATAAGATGGAGCCGCCATCTAGCAAGATGGAGCCGCCGTCTTGTAGGACGGAACTTCCATTTAGCAAGATGGAGCCGCCATCTTATAAGATAGAGCCGTCATCTTATAAGACGGAGCCGCCATCTTATAAGACGAAACCGCCATCTTATAAGATGGAGCCGCCGTCTTATAAGACGAGGCTTCCATCTAGCAAGATGGAAGTTTCATAAAGGCGGCGGGGATTTTTTTCAAAAAAACTGAGGGTGCCGATTAGGTATCTTTCGTCTTGAGGACCGCTAAAAACGCGCTCTGGGGCAGTTCCACATCCCCGACCATCTTCATGCGTTTTTTCCCTTCTTTCTGTTTTTCCAAGAGTTTGCGTTTCCGGGTAATGTCCCCGCCGTAGCACTTCGCCAAAACGTCTTTTCGCAGGGCGTTTACCGTTTCTCTTGCGATAATCTGACTGCCTATTGCGCCCTGAATTGGAATTTTAAACTGTTGCCGAGGAATTTCATCCCGCAAACGCTCGCATACCGTCCGGGCCCGGTCGTAGGCTTTTTCCCGAAATACCAGTTGAGATAGGGCATCCACCGCTTTTCCATTCAAAAGGATGTCGAGTTTCGCCAATTCCGTGGGTTTATACTCGGTAATGTCGTAATCGAAGGAGCCGTACCCTCGGCTCAGGCTTTTCAGGCGGTCGTAAAAGTCAAACAAAACCTCTCCCAAGGGCATATCGTAAATCAGTTCTACCCGTTTTTCGTCCAAATAAGTCATATTTGTCTGCACTCCCCGTTTTTCCAGGCAGAGAGTCATGATATTTCCCAAAAAACCGGTCGGCGTAATAATCGATGCCCGGATATAAGGCTCTTCCGCGGCTTCGATTTTGGCTTCCTCCGGATACTCCGCCGGATTATCCACGAAAAGCTCCTCTCCGGACTTGAGCCGAACTTTGTATTTCACCGACGGCGCCGTAAAAATGACGGCCTGATCAAATTCCCGTTCCAGCCGTTCCTGAATTACCTCCAAATGGAGGAGCCCCAAAAACCCGCATCGGAAACCGAAACCCAGGGCCGCCGAAGAATCCTTTTCATACATCAGGGAAGCGTCGTTTAGTTTGAGTTTTTCCAGGCTGAGCTTTAACTCTTCGTAGTCGTTGGAATCCACCGGATATATCGAAGAAAAAACGACAGGCTTAACCTCCCGAAAGCCCGGCAGAGCCTCCGGGCACGGATTTTCCGAAGCGGTTACCGTGTCCCCCACCCGCACATCGCTGACCGTTTTGACGCCCGCGATAATATAACCCACCGAGCCGGCGGAAAGTTCCGGCTCTTCCGCCAAAGCGAGTTTGAAAACTCCCACCGTTTCCGCCCAATACTCCGCGCCGTTGGACATAAAGCGGATTTTCATGCCCCGGCGCAGGCGGCCCTCAAAAACCCTAAGATGCACCACCACTCCCCGATAAGGATCATAATGGCAATCGAAAATCAGGGCCCGTAACGGAGCGTCCGGGGTGCCCCCGGGAGGAGGAATTTTGGCGACAATAGCTTCGAAGAGGTCGTCCACGCCGGTTCCCAGCCGGGCGGATACGGCGATGCATTCGGCCGGGTCCAAGCCCAGGTCCTTTTCGATTTGCTGTTTTGTTCCCGGAAGATCCGCGGCGGCCATATCGATTTTGTTGATTACCGGCAGAATTCTAAGATTATGCTCCAGAGCCAGGTACATATTGGAAAGAGTTTGGGCCTGCACGCCCTGAGTGGCATCCACCAGTAAGACCGCGCCTTCGCAGGAACTAATCGCCCGGGAAACCTCGTAGGTGAAATCCACATGGCCCGGGGTATCCACGAGATTCAGGACGTATTCTTTTCCGTTTTTTGCGGTATAGGGAATCCGAACCGCTTGGCTCTTGATAGTAATGCCCCGTTCCCGTTCAATGTCCATGGTATCGAGGATTTGGTCCTGGAAGTTTCGGTCCTCCACGAGCAGGCCCTTTTGGATAAGCCGGTCCGCCAAAGTCGACTTGCCATGGTCAATGTGCGCGATAATGCAAAAATTGCGGATATACTCAGTTTCCAGCATAGAAAAAAAGTATACCCAAAACCCTTTTCTTATACAACCGGTCCCCGGGGATTCAGCCCGGGGACCGGGGGCGGCTTAGGCCCACTTGAGGAAGCCGGACCGGTAAGGATGAACCAGGGCTTCGTGTTTGGGAAGAATCCGCACGGTATGGCCTTGGAAACCGGTATCGGCGCATTCTATTCGGACTTGGTACTGGTAAATATGGGCTTCTTGGTTTATGACTTTCATCTCGGTGCGATGGGCCTGTTCGATGTAGCCCTGATTAGACATGGCTCCTTGGTAGAGTTCGACCATGAGTTCTTCCGGGGCCAGAGAGCCGAGGTCAATCGAAGCGGTAACCGTAAGGGAATCCCCCCTCTGCATAACCGGTTTGGCGTTGGATTCGATGCTGAGAATCCGCAGACTGTCCCAAGACTGCCTAAGTTTGGCGAAATACCCGGCCAGGGCTTTCGACTCCGCGTAGTCGTCTTTGGTGATCCGGCGGTAGTTCTTCAGGGCCGGGAAATAAAATAGGTTGGAATAATCCATGAGCATCCGATGACTGGACATGGACTGCCCGATTTCCCGCATGGAGGCTTTCATCCGGCGGATCCATTCCCGGGGAAGCCCATCCCGGCCCCGCTGGTAAAAGAGGGGAATAATATCCCGTTCCAGCAGATCATAGAGGGCTTTGCTCTCGATATCGTCCTGCAGTTTCGTATCCGTGTACTGTTCGCCCTGCCCGATAGCCCAGCCGACATCGGGGTTATAGGCTTCGTCCCACCAGCCGTCGAGAATCGAGCAGTTCAGGACCCCGTTCATCGCGGCTTTCATGCCGCTGGTGCCGGAGGCTTCCATGGGACGGCGGGGAGTGTTGAGCCACACATCCGCGCCGCTGGTGAGATACCGGGCGACGGTCATATCGTAATTCTCGATGAAGACGATGCGGCTGGTGACGTCGTACTTTTCGGCGAAGTGAATGATGTCCCGGATGAGGTCCTTCCCGGGCATATCCATCGGGTGGGCCTTTCCCGCGAAAATAAGCTGGACGGGCCGTTCTGAATCCCGGACCAGCCGGAGGAGCCGTTCCGGGTCCCGGAGGAGGAGGTTCCCCCGCTTGTAGGTGGCGAACCGCCGGGCAAAGGCCAGGGTCAAAGCGTAGGGAGAAAGGGCGTCTTCGGCTTCCTGAATTTGACGTTCCACCGCGCCGGTTCGGGCGTAGCGTTGGCGGATCCGGTCCCGGGCAAAGGCGACAAGCCGTTCCCGTCTGCGTTCATGGGTGCGCCAGAGTTCTTCGTCGGAGATGCGGTTCATCCGTTCCCAGACCGCGAGGTCCGTCGGCTCTTCCTCGAAATGCAGGCCGAAATACCGGTCCAGCAGTTCGATCATGTTGTTGGAGACCCAAGTTCGGGGGTGAACTCCGTTGGTGACGTGCCCAATCGGGATTTCCTCCAAGGGCAGATGGGGCCACAGGCCCTTCCACATTTCCCGGGACACGAGGCCGTGGAGTTTGGCGACTCCGTTGGCGTACGCGGCCATCTTCAGGGCGAGAACCGTCATGCAGAAGGTTTCCCGGTCGTCTCCGGGGTTGATGCGCCCCAAGCCGAGGAAATCATTCCAAGAAACGCCCAACACGCCGGTCCATACATGGAAATATTTTTCGATTAAACTTATCTCGAATCGTTCGTTCCCCGCCGGGACCGGAGTATGGGTGGTGAAGATATTCGTGGGCCATACCGCTTCCTTAGCTTCCTCAAAAGTGAAGCCCTTTTCATGGATGAGTTCCCGAATTCGCTCAAAAACTAAGAATGCGGAGTGACCTTCGTTCATGTGAGTCGCCGCCGGGTTGATTCCCATCGCCCGAAGCGCGCGAATGCCCCCGATGCCCAGGAGAATTTCCTGCTGAATCCGGGTTTCCTTGTCTCCGCCGTAGAGCGCGGCCGTGATGTTCCGGATTTCTCCCGCGTTTTCGTCGATGTTCGTGTCCAACAGGTACAGAGAACTGCGCCCGACTTTGACCTCCCAAATCTGGGCTATAGCGATTTTCCCCGCCAAGTCCACCGAAATTTTGAGGGGATCGCCGTTTTTGTCAGTTTTGCGTTCCACCGGCATATTATACCAGTCATTTTCGGGGTAACTTTCCTGCTGAAATCCATCGGCGTTAAGGACTTGGGTGAAATACCCCTGCCGGTAAAGCAGACCAATCCCCACCAAAGGCAGTCCCATATCCGAAGAGGTTTTCATGTGATCCCCGGAGAGAATGCCCAAACCCCCGGAGTATATCGGCAGAGACACATCCATGCCGTATTCCATAGAGAAATACGCGACCATATCCTTCCGGGGACCCTTATACCAGGTCTCGCCTTTTTTGTATTTGAGAAAACGGTCGTATACTTCGTTGAGCGCGGCCAGGTAAGAGTCGTCTTTCGCGGCTTGAGCCAGCCGGTCCTGACTGACCATACCCAACGCCCGCACCGGATTCTGCTGAGATTGAAGCCAGACATCATAATCCAAGCGGATAAAAAGCTGGACCGCATCAAAATTCCAAGAAAGCCAGAGATTCCGGGCTATTTCTTCCAAAGGCTTTAAAGAATTAGGGAGTTTTGGTTTTACCGTATAGGTGGCTATTTTCATACTTTTATGATATTCTTAAATGAAAACCTTGTCAATATGAAAGAAACTTGGTATTGTCAAATTCACGAGGCCGAGCCCCCGAAATAGCCCGGCCGGAGGTACTATGCGAAGTATTCTTGAGTATATAGCCGAAGCCTTGCCGGACCGCCGGGTTACCTTTGTCTTTCCTTCGGCCGCGCCGGTCCGGTTTTGGGCGGAAACCGCGGCGGAAATTCTGCAAATTCCCCTCACGCCCCTCAGATTTTGCGCTTGGGATGTTTTCAAAGAAAAAACTTTCTCGATCAAACAGCCGGATAAACAGCCGATCAAAAGAGAAAATCAAGCCCTCCGAACCCTTTTCGCCTCCAGTCTCTTGAAAAAAAACGCGCAAAAAGACGGACGGTTTCTTAGGGATTACATCAATCCGGCTTACGCGGATTCGTACACCTCGTTTATAGGCCCCCTCGCGGAACTTTTGCCGGGCCTCGACGGTATTTTGCGCCGCTATGAAAAAAACGATAAAAACGACGCGTATTTCGCCGATTTACAGCAAATTCGGGAACGATACGCCGCCTTTCTCGAAACCCACCGGCTCTACGAACCGGCCTGGAATCCCGGAAAGTACACGTCTTCCGGGGACCGCTGGTATCTCTTTTTCCCCGACCTCGCCAGCGACTGGGAAGAATACCGGGAAGAGCTGATTCCCCTTAACGGATCCGAGGAAATCAGAATTCTTTCTTTATCGGAAATCCGCCCGCCGGATTATCCCGATTCCGATAAAATTCGGCAGATCTTAAATGTTAAAGATACAGCGGCTTGCATCCAATTCGCTTTTGCAGGCGAAGAATACCGATGGCTGGCTCTGACGATTCGGCGGCTTTTGGACGAAGCTCGGCTTTGCCCGGCGGATATCGTCCTAACAATTAACGTGAAAAGCGATACCGAACGGCTCTTGCAGACTTTGCGGTTGTACGATATTCCCGCCGAACTGCGGGAAGGACAGGCCCTTACGGATTACCCCGGGGGACGGATTTTCAGCGCCTTATCCGGATGCCCGGGCGGACAATGGTCCTATCGGGCTTTGAAAAATCTGCTTTTGGATAAAGCCTTTCCCTGGAAAGACGAAAAACTCATCGATGCATTTTTAAATTTCGGGATAAAGTACCGATGCGTATCCGGCTTTTCCGGAATCGACGTTTGGGAACGAACCTTCGAATGGCATAAAGACCGCCCCCAAAGACCGGACGAAATTCCCATCGCCGAAATACACAAGTTTTATCAGACTCTCAAAAAAGCCATCCTGGCTATTCTTCAGGCCTCGCATTTTAAAGATATTAAAGCCGGGTGGTTCGCTTTTAAAAAAACTTTTTTTAAAGAAGAGTTTGATCCTGAAGTCAATAAAATTATCGGGAAGATCATAGAGTATCTCGACGAGCTGGCGGAAATCGAGAAACAGTATCCCGGACTGTTTTCCGGCGGAAAGCAGACGTTTTCGGTGTTTCAGTCCTATATCCAAGAGCAAAAGTACGTGTATCAAGCCCAGCGCGGAAATATCGCCATCTACGATTACAAAGTAGCCGCCGGAATAGCCCCGGCGGCGCATTTTATTCTCAGTATGAATCAGGAGAACGCCTCGGTAGTATACGGCGGCGAAACGTTTTTACGGGAAGACCGAAAACAGTCCCTGGGTATGCAGGACCGAGACGTCTCCGGCGAGTTTATACAGGCTTACCGGTTTTCTGGATCCTTTCCGGTGTTTACGGTATCTTTAAAGACCTTCAGGGGACCGGCGGTTCCGCATCGGCGTTTGCTGGAACTTCTCGGGGAGCCGGCGAAGGTTCAAGATTTTCCGGCGGATCCCTATCTCGCCGAAGCGGCTTTAGCTGACGGCGGTTCCGCCGATTCTACGGTATGTCCTGGGGAAATGCAGAAACAGGGCTGGCAGGGTTTTTGCGTTTTGACGAAACCTCCTCGGCCGGGGGATATCCGCCGAAACCCTGTCGCAGACAGCCGTCTGCGGGAAGCTTTAGCGGAACGGCTGGGACGGCAGGCCTCTTTCCGGGACGGTAACGCAGAACCGCTTTCCTATGCTTACCTTTCTCCTACGGATCTTAATGAATACATTTACTGTCCTTTTAAGTGGATCCTTGAACGAGGCCTTCAGATCAAAGAGAAGCAGACGGGTATTAAAACTATCGACCAGCGGGACTTGGGCAGTTTATATCATGCTATTTTGGAAAACTTTTTTAAACGTTTGAAAACGGAAGATAGGCCTTTCCGGAAGGAGCTCCTGGAGGTTTACACAAAGTATATAGAAGAAGAAACCCAAAAGGCTTTGAAAAAAGCCCGGGGGCGGGAAGGAGCGTTTCAAGAATCGATTTATGCGATGTTGGAACAGCGGATCTGCGCGGCTTTGACGGATTATCTTCGGGAGGATGCGGCGGTGCTGGATGGCGCGAAAATCGTCGACGCCGAATATCTTCTGCAAAAAATATATCCCGGGGAAGACCTGCGGCTTATCGGCAAAGCGGACGTGGTGATGATTCATAAAGCCGGCGGATTTATTTTGACGGACTTTAAAGCCCGCCGTATTCCCGCCAAGAAAAAGCTGTTCGCCGAAGATCAGGCGTACCCGGAGGATCTGCAAATGGCGGCCTATATAGCAATGCTCGAAGATAAAAGTCAGACCGAAGAAGTTGGAACCGCCCGGTTTTACTCGATAGATAATCGGGCCTTTCAGTATGTGGTATCCGAGCAGGAGGAAAATGAAAAAAAGGTTCTTTCCCGAAGGGACTACGAGCCGGAAGTCGCTTCAGTGGATGTGGTTTTCGGGCTGGCGGCGGAGGCCCTGAAACAAGGAGTTTACCCGGCTCCGAAGAACCCGGACCCCAAGAAATGCGCCGCCTGCGATGTTTCCGGGGTGTGCCGGATTCCTTTTATCGGCGGCGCGGCCGGTTTATAACGTTACTCGACTTGCAGGCGGTATTGGACGCTATGAGCGTTTTCGTTTTTATCGAGGGCGATAATTTCCAGAATCGCCTGTCCCCGGTTAAACCAGGCTTCCCCGACTTCAAAGCCCGGACTTGGGGCGTACACCTGGGAAACCGGCACAAGGCCATTCCGATATACCATTAGGGCCCCATCTCGGGCGGAAATAGTTTCAAACGTCAGATTCCCGATTTCCGCGCCGTTCACAATACAGATAATCCGATAAGGCGCCAGGGGATTATCGGCCGGACTTGTATGGGTATCTATGACAGTAACCGTAATTGTATACCGTCCCTGTCCAATCCGCTGAACTTGGGAAGGATCGATAACGCGCTCTTCTGCAGTCTTCAGCAGAACTGATTGAATCACCGGAGCACGCGTATCCGGAAGGGGGGTGATAATCATAGTAGGATTTACCCAACGCTGTTCCTTTCGGTCGAATAACGAAAAGTAAAAACCTTCGGTCTCGGACCAGCCGGAACGCCCGGTCCGGGCCAGGGCCCCGCCCTTTTCGGCGATGTAGGGAATCTCCAACGAATCGCTCGGATCGAATCGGCCGTAGACGCCGATGAGTCCTTCGCCATGATCCAGCGCAACCCACGCGCCGAGGGGTCCCGGAAGCCGGGACGCATCGTTGAAGCCGTTCTGCCTGAAAATCACCTCTCCGGCGTCAGATGCGGCGACCATGCCCTCTGCGGCAAAAGTCGTTCCCAGAATCGGCGTTCCTCCTTGGTTCTCCCCGAAATTAGCGATAAGAACGCCTTGCTCAAGGGGCCAATCCATCGCATAGGCCCCGGCAAGAAAAACGAAAACCGCTACGCCGCACAATAAAACTTTCTTTCTCCGGCCGGCATATTTTCTAAAAATAGTTTTACTTTCTTTATCCATATTTTTCTCCTAGGAGTCCCCGGTAAAAACAGAAAAACTACACCCGGTTACTTTTTTTCTAATTCAAAGGCCGCTAAGGTCATGTTGCCGCCGACGTATATTCGAGAGTCCTGCCGTCCCAAAAAGGTATACTCGCTTTTAAAGGGCGCTTCGATGACAATCGTTCCGGGAAACCGGACCGCCACAAGACGTTTCTCGAATTTGCTCTGCGCGGTCACGAGAAACAGCAATCGATCTCCGCCAATACTGTCTAATTCTTTGATTTCCCCTTCTAAGGGTAATTTTAGGCTTGTCCGGGAACGAATTTCGTACAGTCCCAAGCCGCCTTGCCGTTCAAAGGCGATGCGTTCGTCCTTATCGACAAATTCGATGTGAACGGGCCGGCGGAAACCTTCTTCTAAAAACTCATGATACACGACTTTGTATTCCGGTCCTCCGGAGCCGCCGGCGAACCGTTCCAGCAGGAGAAATCTTTGCAGGTCCGCGCCGGCGATAACTCCGATTCGGGAGCCGTCTTGGGACATCGCGCATCCGTAAATCACGGAAATCCGGGAGCCGCCCGGCTCAAAAGAAAAGATTCTCCGGCCCTGATCATTGAGAATTTCCACGGACCCGTTCAGCAGACCGGCCGCGATCAATCCATTCGCTCCGTCGATCACCGTAAGGTACGAAGCGAAATCGTAGGTCCAGCGGACTCCTCCGGTTTCGTCCAGCTCGGAAAGGGACGTAAGCGCGCTGTTGATGAGAAACATTCGGCCATCGAGAATCATAGGATAACCAAACGCGTCCTCGATGGTGACCACGGGCTGATTCAGGGCATTGCGGACTTCGATACTCTTAGGAATTGCGGTATGTTCCGCCCAGGCCGTCGGGGAAAGGTACACGTTGTGATGTTCTTTGAGACTCTGGTTTACGGTAAAATTGCCGTCTTTATCCACATATCCGAAATGCCCGGCCCTTCTGTTGCCGAGGAAGAAAGGCAACACCGGCCCTTCTTCCTCGGCAACCCTGGGGTAGCTGGATTCGAGGGATTTGAGCCAGCGATGACTGAGAACCGTTTCCTCCGGAATCGGCTGGGCCGCGCCAAAGATATATACCAACAAAACCCCGGCGCCGATAAGAATCCACTGTTTCTGCTTATCCGTCATACCCTCAGCCTACTCAAAAATCCTGAATTCGTCAATCGGTCCCGGTTTTCTTAGCCAAAACCGGACGAAACACGCCGAAAGGCGAACAGGCCCCGGGAAAAAGGGAACCCCGGGTCTCTAAAAAATCCCAACGCGACTCTGGACCCGAGGGCCCTCCGCGAACCGACCGTTCCGGGGAACCTATTTCCTCCGCAAGAGCCGGGTCCGCCGGAAGATATTCGTACGGCGCATACGGGTCCGCGCACCATTCCCAAAGGCCGGCTCCCATGCCTTTTGGTCCGGCCGAGGTTAATTCCGCGGCTTTTGCCGCGTATTCCCATTCGGCTTCGGTTGGAAGCCGAATCTCGTAATCGGCCAGATCGGCTCCCAGCCGAGTCGTGAGCCATTCGCAGTAGGCTTTTGCTCCGTACCAGGACACGCCGGAGACCGCCGGGCCGGCATAGTCTCCCGGACCGAGATAATCCGCCGTGGCCCACCCTTTCGCCGTCAAAGTTCGGCTTTGTTCGGGCTCCCATTCGGGCTGGGCCTGCATAAAAATTTCCCAATCCCCGGAGGAAACCGGAGTTTCCGCAATGCTGAAGGAATGCATGGGAATTTCCCGGGGAAAAGGACTGGTCCGAACGAGAATCCCGGCGGAAATTTCCCAAAATCTGAGGGATTCAACTTCCGCCGCCTCGCCGACCCGGCCTACCTGCTTTAACGGACTGTCCGAAGACCCGGAGGACCAGGAGGATTCGGTCAAAACCGCCGCGATTTCCGGCGGCAGAGACGCCCCAAGCCACTGGGCCCCGCCCGGAACTTCCGAAAGATAAATCAGCATATCTTCTATAGAATGAAGACCGCTCACCGGCGAAGGCGAAAGGCCGGCGTTATCGGTTAGATATTTCGCCCTAAGGAGATCCCGCAGACCGGCCTTGGTTGATGTAAATCGGGCTCCGGCTTGCAGGATCTTTTCGAGTTCCCTAGGATCCCCCAGGCCTGGACCCGACCGGTACGCTCCTTCAGACAAAACTTGGGGAATTTGACGGGTTGCCGTAGGCTCCCCGGTAAAGGACCAGACGCCGTACTCGGAGGCCGCCAAAAGCAAAGCCCTTCCAGGCCCGGCTTCCAGGAGAGTCCCCGTCACAGCCCCCCGCCGGGGAAACAGCTTCGACCCGAAAACTCGGCCCTGGACATCGAGTTCCTGCTGATAAGGTTCAAATCCAGGGAGAACAATTTCAATCTGCCGAATCCCCCGGGGAATAAAGATTTCACAGGGCGCGGTGCCGTTATATACGCCATCTACCCGGACCGCTCCGCCGGAAGGCTCAGAAGTAAAACTGACTAACGTACCCGGTTTGCTTAGTCCGGGATAAAGCAGGACGAAAAAAAGAATAACCCCCAGCCCGATTCCGTACAGCCCCGCAAGATATACCCCAGGCCGAAGCCCCAACAAGGGTTTGAAATGAACCTCATCTTCCGGAAGGGTTTCGTCTATTATGCTGATCCGTTTTTTTTCAAACATGGGAAAAGTCTAATATTCCCGATATACCTTGTCAATACTGGGGAATGGAGGGCCTGCCGCCGGAGGACTCCAACGCGAGGAATCCTCCCCCCGGCAGGGCGGGACTTAGTAGTCCCGACCTGCCGGACGCATAAGTCCCGACCTGCCGGACGCATAAGTCCCGACCTGCCGGACGCATAAGTCCGTACCCGCCGGACGCATAAGTCCGTACCCGCCGGACTACTAAGTCCCGCCCTGCCGGCCTGCCAAGTCCCGCCCTGCCGGACGCATAAGTCCCGCCCTACCGGCCTGCTTCCGCCGTTTTTCTCAAACCGAAATTACGAAGTCATTGGGGCGACGAAGGAGAAATCCGTTCCTTCCAAGACCGCTGGGCCGGCGGCATAATTCACTACATCGAATGGCTCTACGAACGAGTTGAACAAATGCACAGGGTTTTAAAAAACAGCGGAAGTATCTACCTTCCTTCATGCGATTATCATGCAAACGCGTATATTCGGGTACATATTTTTGACAAACTTTTCAGGGAGAAAAACTTTAAAATGAAGTATTTTGGCGTGAACTAGGGCGGTTGGCGAATTTTTATTATGTTTTCTGATTAAAATATAACGTAATTTGTATTAGTTGCCAAATGAAATTTACGAAAAAAGAAAATTTTTTATAGTTATCCAAAGTTTGCTCAAAAGAAAAGTATAGGGGAGGCAATATCCTTGGAACAATATTTGACAACTTCCTGGAAAAAGTATTTGACATTATTTTATATCGGAGAAGGCCGGCGTAAAACTTATATTTTTACGGAGGAGGATAGGCCGCTAAGGACCGGGAAAAGCTGGGACTTAGGTGGTCCTAGGGAATTCCCGGTCTGGGTTTAGGCTTTTCGGGGTTTGCCTTTTTGCCAGCCCGGACCTTTCCGATTAGCAAACCACAGACAATCCTCCTCGGTCCAGTTGAAGGCAAGAATTCCGCCAACTAATGTTCGGCCCACATCATTTTTAGCCGCCCAGTTTCGGGCCGTCGATGAGTTAGTTCCATAGCGGACGGCTACTTCGGCAGTGGTCATTGTTTCCTCCAAAAGGTAGCGGGGAACCTGACCCCGCCGGATGCATTACCGGGTGAGCTTCTCGACAATTTGCGCAATCTGGATGATCAGTGTAATGAGAAGCATTTTCTCTAGTCTTGTAAACTTTTACATTGACAAACCTCCCAAGACATAATATTTTGAAAGGTGAAAAATGCGAGGGCAACGCCCCCGCTGGAACTAGCCTAAGATACGGTCAAAAGTATCCATAGGGCAACCGGAATAAGCATAGCCCCTAAGCACAACTTTTCCGCTCTTGTCCAAGGCTTTGCGGTCTTTTTAGGCCGCTTTTTTTTTCACCTTTTTCATGACAACCTCCTATATGATACTATAAATATTTGTCAAATAGGAATTTGCGGAATTTCAAAACTTTCTTCTATAAAATATGGCAATGTTTTGTTACCTGAAGGGAATTTTTTCGTTACCTATTGTAGGAAAAACGGTAAGATACCAGTAACTCGTGCTGATTCAAGAGACTGGCGAACTCCATTGATAGACTCTCTCAGGTCTCTAAGTGTTTCCCGCTGAGCCTCGATGACGGCCCGCTGTTCGGCGACGATGGTTGCATCTGTCCATGTATCGGTTGTAGTGTTCCTGCTACTAGCACAAGAAAAAAACAGAAAAAGTAACGCATAAAAATATCTCCGCATTTTTCAATCCAATAAATCCGAAAAGTCAGTCCAGTCCTGAGCCACGCAATAAAGCGCGAGGTAACCTATAAGATCCGCAAGGTCATTGCGCCGAATAGTATCGCTATAAATAATACGATTTATTTTGTCATCGATACGTATCTTAATACCCTCATCCGCTTCCGCCTTGCTAAATATCTGCATAGGTTTCAGAGCCGCATTACCATACCGGCGATTCTTCTCAAGAACCAAATCCCTAAGCGAATCAAAGACCGAACATATTTTCTGTTTCATTGCTATCCTCAAAAAAAATCCCCCATTGGGGAACTACTTAGCGCGATGCTAACCGGTCTCCAACGGAGCCGCCGATTAGCTAATCTATACACTAAAAACGAGAGTATTTTAAGTATACAGAAAAACACCAATGCTGTCAACCCACACGCCTAAAAACGCGCCGGGAAACGATCTTGCCGTATTTGACGGTTTGGCTGTCCGCGAGGGAATCCCAGTCGGGCAAGCGGAAATGCCCGATAGTCTTTCCGGTAACTTGCCTCTCCCAGCGGTCAACGACGTATTCCCCGGGCTTGAGCGCGTAGTCTGCGGGTACTTTTTCTATACTCCACTTCATGTGGGTCAACTCGGACAGCATCTCTGCGAGTTTCAAAATCGTGAAATTATCGTTATCATTAGCGATTAACCAGTTGTAGTATATATACTTCCGGTTAATCGCTTCTGTAATAGCAAGCATACAGTCAATGTGTTTTTCGATTATTCATTCCGCAATCTCGATGATATCCAGCGCGTAGCACGCCGCTTCTCCCGCCTCAGCCATGAGGGTCTGTATTCATGGTTTCATATCGCTCCTCCAAAGGCTTTTATATACCCTTTATTTTTCCCAATAGGCTTGTCAATGCAGTTCTTCTTGGCCGACTTCTCAAGAAACTTATCCACATACTCCTCGTACAGTTTTACTTTCTCCGTAAAGAGCGTAATCATACATCGCTTCATCGCATGAATACTGTCGGCTAAGATGCCTCGCATGTCAGTCTCGATGTCTTTCCAGTCCGGGTATTGCTCCTCGCATTTTACCAGCTTCGCTTTCGTTTGCAACACCGCGTACTCCCTGCCTATCGTTTGCAGTATATCATTGATATACGAATCGATGCTCTGCTCGCTGAATTTTAGTTTCAGGTTATTGCGCCGAATGCGCTTACACACCTCATCGTAAATTAAATCCGTGAAACGATATAACGTAAACCAGCAATGTTTTTCGGTTATGACCTGCTCGAACTTAACTTTCATGCGGTCTGCGATATCGAAAATATCGGACATATACCTATGGTCAATATCCGCGGTGAGTCTGAAGAGGGTATCTTTAAGAATGGCGTCTTCGGATTTTCTATTTTCCTTGCCGATATGCCATTCCTTATCGCCCCACCGCAGTTTTAAGTTCGAGTTGAGAATCATCCCTAAAATAAGCATAATTTCCGTGACTACCGTCGACACATGCCAAATACTCCACTGCCCCAAAAACTCTATGTTCAATCCTTTATTAGTAGAGAAAAGGTATCGTAATCCCCAGCCGGCGCGAACGCCTGATCCGCCATCTGTTCCGAAAAATAGTTTATGTGTATTTGACTATAATCGGTAATTTCAGTCCCGATAACCTGAATATTGGTTATCTTGATAAACGTCGAATTGGAATCCACATCGCTTTCCTTGCGGTTGTGAAACCACAAGTCCCACGCCCATTTCCCAGCCGAGGGAATCTCTTTCAGCAAACCGCAATACAGATTAAGCGCGTCCGGTTC
>JAIRPY010000123.1 GCA_031256905.1 Spirochaetaceae bacterium | reverse complement strand
AGACGGCGATTTTTTCATCGCCGATATGATGAGCAAAGACGGCACTAGTATTGCCGAGCGGATTCTCATCGTGCTTGAAAATAACAAGTATAAACTGAAAAAAGAAATTGCCGGAGATTTGTTTAAGTTCGAGATTGGTTTTACCGACGGAGGCGGCGCGTATACCCGTTTTTGGAATCGCTACGAGCGTCCTCCGGCGGAAGAGTATCGGCAATATATTATCGGCCGCCGGGATTTGCTGGTTCCCCAAAATATCCAGGAGGTAAAAGGCTCGTTTTTCACTCCCTCAATCTGGGTAGAAAAGTCCCAAGAGTACCTTGAAAAAGCCTTCGGCCCGGATTGGCAGGACGAGTATTACATCTGGGATTGCGCCGCGGGAACAGGAAACCTGCTTGCAGGCTTGCAAAACCAATATAACCTCTGGGCTTCCGATATTGATCAGCCCAATGTAGACACAATGCACGCGTTAATCGACGGCGGACTAAATCTCCTGCATAACCATGTGTTTCAGTTCGACTTTCTAAACGATATTCTTACCCTCGAAGAAGAAAACGCGGAAAACGAAAAACGGGCGAAACTAAAATTGCCCCTTGTAGAACGCAAACTTCCGCCGGAGCTAAAAAAGATAATCGACGACCCCGAAAAACGCAAAAAACTAATCGTCTACATAAACCCGCCCTACGCGGAAGTTTCAAGCAAAGGCGCGGACGAAATAAAAGGACGCAAAGCGGGGGTTAATCAATCGAAAACTCACGATAAATACGCTCAACCATTAGGAACCGCCGGACGAGAATTATTCGCGCAATTTCTTGTCCGGAGCTACTTTGAAATGCCCGGATGCAAAATCGGCGAATTCTCAACGCTAAAATCTTTAAATGGTTCTGCTTTTGATAAATTCCGGGAATTCTTCCACGCTGAATTGAAAAAATGTTTTATCGTTCCCGCTTATACTTTCGATAACGTTAGGGGACAATTCCCGATAGGTTTCAAAATTTGGGATACCGATAAACAAGAAAAATTTGAACGTATTACTGCGGATATTTTTGACGCGGATAATAACGCTTTGGGCAATAAAACATTTTTCGCTCTTAGAAAAAACCAATTTATAAATAAATGGATTGGCGAATATAAAATCGAGAGCGTACACAATGTCGGATATATGGACGGCATAAACGGCAATGATTTTCAGCACAATAACATCGTTTATATTTGCAATGCAAAAGAACAGTTGCCTAATCCTCGGGGTATTTGGATAAACGAACAAAACCTTATAGAATGTTCAATCTATTTAACGGTTCGTACGTTATTCCAGCATAATTGGATAAATAATAACGATCAATTTCTCTATCCCAATGAGAGCTGGGAAACGGATATTGAGTTTCAGCATAACTGTTTAGTCTATACGCTTTTTCACGGCAAAAATAATATTTCATCCCGATTTGGCGCGAATCACTGGATACCCTTTACCGAAAAGGAAGCCGGCGCGAAGGAAAAGTTTGAGAGCAGTTTTATGTCTTCTTTCTTAAAGGGGAAAGCCTTTAGCGAGGAGGCGCAGGCGGTTTTATCCGCGGGGAAGGCGTTGTGGAAATACTTTCACAAAAACAGTAACGCTGTTTCCGTGAACGCTTCGTTTTACGATATTCGGGAATATTTTCAGGGGCGCAAGGAATCAGGCGCGATGAACGTAAACTCCGCGGACGAAGACTACACAGCGTTACTTAAAGCTCTGCGGGACGCGCTCAAAGCCTTAGCCAAAAAGATCGAGCCGAAGGTTTACGCCTACGGTTTTCTAAAGGATTAACAAAAAGTGTTCGATATTTAAAATGCTATAGTAAGGAGAAACTATGCCGGAAATACACAATCCCGCGCAGACGGCCGGAACTCTGGGAGAAATTAACCGGGCTCAAATTGAACATCGGGCTGTATGGATGGGACTCATCTATGACGAGCTGGTAAAAACGGGAATCGATGCCGAATCGGTTCTGCGGCGGGCAATCAAACATTGCGGACGCATCCACGGAGAACAGCTCAAAAAAGCCTGCGGGAATTCCCAGGACTGTAGGGAATTCAGAACCGTTTTTCTAAGCGATCTCGTGGTGGACACTTTTGCTATGCATCCGATTAACGCGGATAAAGACAGCTTAAGTGTCGATTTCCATTACTGCGCGCTGGTTTCCGCATGGCAGAAGCTGGGCTTTGACAGCAAGACCTGCGCGCTTTTATGCGATATCGCTATGGAAGGCGACCGAGGCATTGCGGAGGTTATGGGTTTAACCCTTGATTTGCAGGAAACTATCGCGCAGGGCTGTGAGAAGTGTAAACTGCGTTTCCATAAGTAGCTTCCAGTTCTGCAAACGCTTCGGCTAAAAAGGAATTGAGCAGAAGAAGTCCTGTTTTGGTAAGCGCAGGTTTCTCTTCCGCCAATCCTTTTTCCCGCCATCCGGCTAAGGTATCGGGAATGTAAGACCCGATGCCCCGGCCGAAACGTTTATTAAACAAAATTTCATCGGGGCCGTGGATATACCGAAAACCCATGAGAACCGTTTCTTTCATAAGCGTAATCTTATCTAACGCTTCCAAAGCAGGCTGAACGCCGTTAATATACGCCGTTACATCCGGCGGAAACGTTAATCGCCGGCCGGTTCCTGTCGCGTCATCGATAATCGTTGATGACGCCGCGCTTCCAAGTCCGAGCCAGTTTTCCATCCGCCAATACCGAATATTGTGAAACGAAGGCTTTCCATGTTTCGGAACAAAATTCGATACTTCATACTGAGCGTACCCAGCCTTTTCAAGCGCGTCCCGTCCCGCAATCCAAAGCGCGTCCGCTTCTTCCGATTCGGGAAGAAAAGTTTTGTGCTGTTTAGTATACGTTTCCAGAGGAGTTCCGGGATCCACGGTCAGCGCGTAAAGCGAAATGTGTTCCGGACTATAGGAGAGAAGCTGTTCTATGTCATTTAAAAGTATGCTTTCGTTTTGCAACGGCAGTCCGGCGATGAGATCTGCTGAAAAGCGATTTCCAAAGGCCTCCTGAATCAGCGCGAGGCCTTTTTTTAAAACTGAATTGGAAACTTTTCTATGCACAACTTCCCGGGATGGGGCATAGAAAGACTGCACTCCGAGACTGATTCGGGTAACGCCCCAGTCGAGACAGGTTTGGAGGAAAGCCTCGTCCGTTGATTCCGGATTCGCCTCAACGGTGAATTCAAAGGGAGTCCCGGGAATCACTTCCGTCAAACCGGAAAGAAGCCGCTTCATCCAGGAAGCTCCCAGCAGAGACGGCGTCCCGCCGCCGATGTATACAGTAGGAACCCGGTCTACTCCGAATTCTCTGAAAAACCGTTCCGCGTTCCGCAGAAGCGCGGCGATATACTCTCCAAACCGAGAATATTCCGAATCGACCGGCGCCGAGTAAAAGCCGCAGTAATCGCACTTTACCGAACAAAACGGAATATGAACGTATAATGAACACTGCATATATTTTTCCTATTAAATACATCGCCTTTTTAAGACCGCTTTATATCAGTTATAATAAGCTGAGGCGTTTCCGCGCCGTTAAACCAGTTTCGGGTAATCTTAAAGGCCGCGTCGACCTTATCGTTTATGTCGAAATCTTTTTTTACCTTATCCGCGGCCCGCCAATACACGCCCGGCCATTTATGTTTTCCCGCGTCAAGGGTGAGTTTTATATGTTTCGCTTCGCTTTTTCCCATAAACATAATATCGGTTATTGTGATGTTTCGGGACATAAAGGTAAGAGCTTCGTTGCCTTCGCCGTACGGTTCAAACGCGTCGATAACTTTAAAAATATCCGGCGTAAGGTAAGAGAGAGGAAGTTCCGCATCAATAACCGCGGTTTCTTCTTCCGGAGTTTCAGAAAATTCGATGTTCTTCCCGGCGGTTTTAAGCCGCTCCAAAAAATCATCCCATCGGCTTTTTTCCAAACTGAATCCCGCGGCGTAATTATGCCCTCCCCAGTCGATGAATAGATCCGAACAGCTTTCCATTAAAGACCGAAGATCATACCCTTTTACCGACCGAACTGACCCGGTTAGGACTGTTTCTCCAAAAGATACAACTATAGAAGGAACTTTAAAATAAGCGAGCATACGATTCGCCATAAGTCCCGTAACTCCCCGGTAGATTTCTGTTCCGTAAGCTAAAGCCAGCTTTCCGTCAAAATTTTGCAGGCTTTTTTCGGCGGAGGGTTCGATAATCTTCCAGGCCTCGACTCCGAGTTTTTTTCGTTCTTCGTTCATTGCCATAAGTTCGTCCGCGAGTTTGTCTCGCGTCTCGGCATCGGATTCTAAAAACAGTGATACGGCTTTATCCGGTTTACCCATCCGGCCTGGGGCGTTGATGGCGGGACACACTTGCCATGAAATATCCATCCCGCCGATGCGCCGACCCGCCAGCCCAAGTTTGAACAGCAGGTCTGCAACGCCGGGCCGGGGATGTTCCATAATACCGGCCAGACCCTGCCGGACAATAATACGGTTTTCGTCCCGTAACGGCATTATATCCGCAAGAGTTCCCAGGGCGGCAAGCTGTAAGTCCTCGAGATTTTCTTGGGAGAAAAACTGTTCCCGGCGATGCATAAAGGAAATGAAAAGACTGATAAACACCGATAGTTCGCTGGCCTCTTCGGAAGAGTATTTAGCGATCCGGGAATGTTCCCGAAGCTGAGATAAACTTTTTCCCGCCGCGGCGGGAATCTCTTTACCGATCTCCGGCGCAAGATCCAGCATCTCCACATCCACGCCTCGGCCGAACAGATTCGCTATATTTTGTTTTTGCAAAGCTCCATCCCAAACAAAAATATGCTGTCCCTCAAGAAAGGCGGGCAGTTTTGTGTCCGTAATTTTTCCGGGCGTTAAGGTTTCTGTCAAGGTTTTCACTACCGCGAGATTTCGCATCTTCGCAATTTCGACAGTATACGCGCCATCCCCAGGAGTAATATTCAGAAGACATATCGGAGTATTGTACAGTTCGCTTTTGATCGCGAAACGCAGAGCGGATACAAGTTTATAGGCCACTCCGCATCCGCACAAATCCTTAAAAGGATACGCGGAATCCGCCAATTTCGGGTTGACAATGCACAAAGCCGGAGGAAGGGGATCCGGAGGATTATGATGATCCGTGACAATCACATCAATGTTAAGTTCCTTCGCCCGGGCGATTTCAAGGGCGTTAGAAATGCCGCAGTCCACGGTAATGATCAGCGTGCCGTTGGCGGCGGCAAATTCTTCGACGGCCGGAATCGAAAGTCCGTAAGGTTCATCCCCTACGGGAATCCGCCACGCCGCATCCATGTCCAGGCTCGCGAAAAAGCCAGCCAGCAACGCGGTACTTGTGACGCCGTCCGCATCTCGGTCGCCGAAGATTAATATCTTTTCGCCTTCTTCTTTTGCCGCGAGAATCCGATCTACCGCATCTTCCATGTCCGGCAGTTCAAAGGGATTCCGCAAATGCCGCAGGTCGGTTTCAAGGAAATACCGAAGTTCCTCGCCCTGCACAATTCCCCGGCGGGCAAAAATCGAAGCCGTTAAAGCATCGCATCCATACTTCGACGACAGTTCTTTTACTATTTCTGAGGATATATCTTTTTTTTCCCATTTCATTTTTTTTCCTTTTAAAATATAAAAATAAAGAATTTAAAAGAATTCTTTTAAGATGAGATTTCGCTTTGCTGGGGGAACATCCGAGTAAGACACGGAGGCCCGTATTTGAGGAAGAGCCGCCGAAAGCGAAGCCTCATCTTTCGCCCAGACCGTCATGACCGGGTCTCCTTTGGAAACCGGGTCCCCCCTTTTTTTGTGGAACTCGATGCCGGCGACGGGACTTACCGGGTCTTGAATTCGGTTGCGCCCGACGCCCAAGGTTACTCCCGCGTGCCCTATGTTCCAAGCGTCTATATGAGCGATAAAGCCGCCGGCTTCGGCTTTGAGGGTCCTGGTAAAGTCGGAACGGTACGTTCCCCGCAGGGCCAAAAACTGCTCGGCATCTCCGCCCTGGGCGCGAAGGTTCTCGAGGAAAAGCCGGCGAGGTCCGCCTCCGGCAAGAGCTTCCTCGCAAAGCCTGCGCCCGGTTGCGGTATCTTGCGCCTTCCCGCCCAGGACCGCCATCCAAGCCCCCAGCGCGAGGGTCACTTCCATGAGGTCGGCCGGCCCCTTTCCTTCGAGGCAGTCAAAACTTTCTTCGATTTCAAGGAAATTTCCCATCTTATGGCCCAACGGCTCCTGCATATCCGTGAGGAGCGCGACAATCCGTTTTCCCATAGCTGTTCCGGTATCCACGAGAGATTTGGCGAGTTTTTCGGCTTCTTCCGGGTCTTTCATGAAGGCCCCGGACCCGTACTTAACGTCCAACACCAGAGCGTCCGCTCCTTCCGCAACTTTTTTGGAAAGAATGCTTGCGGTGATGAGGGGAATCGACTCGACCGTGCCGGTTACGTCCCGAAGCGCGTAGAGCAGTCTATCGGCCGGTACGATGTCTTTTGTCTGTCCGGTCATGGCGTAGCCGGTTTCCGCGAGAATGCTCCTGAATTCCTGGACCGTCAGATTCGTGCGGTATCCGGGGATGCTGTCGAGTTTGTCCAAGGTCCCGCCGGTATGCCCTAAAGCCCGGCCGGACATCATCGGGTCCTTGATGCCCAGGGACGCGGCCATCGGCGCCAGGATAAGGCTGGTTTTATCCCCGACGCCTCCGGTGGAATGCTTATCCACGAAGGGTCCCTGAAGGCCGGAAAGGTCGATTCTCGCGCCGGAGGCCAGCATTATTTCGGTAAGGTCGGCGGTTTCCCGGGGCGTCATTCCCTGAAAAAACACCGCCATAGCCCAGGCCGCAATTTGGTACTCCGGAAGCTCCCCGGCCGTATAGCCGTTTATCAAAAACGCGATGGCTTCCCGGCTTAATTCTTTCCCGGCTCGTTTATCCATGATTAGGTCCACTGCTCTCATTTTTTCCGCATCCTCTTGTTGGGTATAGCATGAAAAAGGGTTGTAGACAAGGGACTTTTTTTCGTATTAAAAAAATATTGACAGAGCTGGACTAGTATAGTACCATGAGAGAAACATCTAAGGAGATTGTATGAGCGCAATACTTTCTATTGAAACCAAGAAAAAGCTGATCGAGGCGAATTGCCGGCTCGAAGACCTGGATGAAACGCCCTTTCTCATCGAAATTGGGGAGTTTCATGGGGCGACCAAGGATTTTTTCGATGATCCGGCGGCGGAAATCCAATGGAATGAAAGGTATCACCGGAATCGGGAGAAAATATACGATTACTGTTTTCCCAACATCAAGACCAATCAGGGCATCGGCACTCTGGCGGCCGCGTTTGGCTGTGAGTATATTGTGAACAACGAGGCGGATCCCTGGATAACTCCCCTTATAAAAGAAGATAATATCGAAGATGTTCACAGCCTGAAAATCCCGGATATGGCGAATAATCCGGTCCTGCAAAAGGCTTGGGATCGCATCGACTACCTCCAAAGTCATTCCGCCCTGCCCCTGCGGATGGTTAACGTCGCGTCCCCGTTGGTGACCGCATCTCTCATCTGGGAATACACTTCTTTCGTGGAATCCACCCTGGAATGCCCCGAAGAAGTCCATGTCCTTCTGGAAAAAGTGACGGAAGCTACGATTCTCTTCATCAAAGAGCAGTTCCGGCGGATTACAAACCTGTACAACGTGGGGCATGAAATCTGGTACCTTCCCCGTTCCTCCGGGGTCCGGGTGAGCGATGATACCGCCGCTTTGCTCTCGCCAAACCTCTACCGGGAATTCGGGGTAAAGTATAACGCCAAAATTGCCGAAGCCTTCGGAGGTATCGTGGTACATTCCTGCGGAGATGTGTCGAATGTCGCGCCGGTTATGATGGAAATCCCCGGACTCAAAGGCTTGGATTTCACCATTCCCCAAGTCTCAAACTGGGAAGCCGTCAAAAAAGCCTGCGCCGGAAAAACCGCGCTCTATCTGCGCCATTTCTACTGGGATCACATTCAGGATGCCGGGGCAGACCTCCCGGAATACACCCGAAAATTGATCGATTTTTTCGGCCGGAAGGGCGTTTTCATTCAGACATCGGCCCCCACTCCGGAAGAAGCCGTCGTTCTTGGGGAAAAACTCCATCGCATCCTGTCCCGCTAGGGCGAGATCAGGGGCAAGAGTTTCCAGGCCCCCTGGGACTCGATCAGCCGGGACCTCAGTCCCTCGGCAATCGCTTCGGAGCCTGCAAGGTAGGAATCCGCAAAAAACACAATAGGAACCTTCCGATCCTGGTCCGGAACACCCCAAGCTTCAAAAAAAGCGGCGATGCGTTCCCCGTTATTGCCGGATCGGGTGTTCATGCGGAGGACCTCAATCCGCCGGTCCCCGATAATTTCCGGCAGAGCGTCGATGAGGGGCGTTACTTTCCCGCACTCCTCGCAGGTGACCCGATAAAAGTACACCAGAGTTCGGCTGTTAGGATGCACCGGATAATCCTCGAAAAGCCGGTCTCCGGTTTTTCGGCTTTGGTTCGAGAAGAGGTCTTCGCCGCAGGTGAGGTAGGCTTCCCGAATATTGGACCGGATGCTATCATAACCCTGAAACGCCCGCCCCCCGATGATAAGAATAGGCGGCGAAAGACCGGCGCGATCAAGCCCAAGGTCGGAAGTCAACTGTTGATACTTGGACCGGCCTTCAGTTTGGTATATATTAAAAATATGGAAAAGATGAGAATAGGCTTCCCTTTCGGCCAGGGGAATCTGTTCCCGCAGAATTTCTAGGAATTTATCCTCGTCGTCCTGACAACTGCCGCAGAGTTCTTCGTAGAAAAACCAGGCCTCAATTTTTGGGGACGCGGTTTGGGATGCTTCTTTGGATCCCCGGGCCCAAAGCGTACCGGTTGCGAGAATTCCCAGAATTACAGTTATTAGTTTCATAATTTTATATCGGCACAAATTTCCCCCGGGGAGGCGCAATAATATCCAGAGAAACCCGCTATCGGGACGGGAAAATTTATTTTTTTTCTCTTGCATTTTTCTCTAAATTGATGTTATAATAGAATATAAAGAATAGGCAATGCGGTTTCTGCCTGTTTTTGCGGGGGGTCCCGTAAAATTTCTAAATATTAGGTGAAAACTATGGCTTTTGAGGCTGTCATATTCGATTTATTTTTTACCCTGGTCGATCCTTTTGGAGGGGTTTCCGAGGAGGAGACTGAATATACGGTTCTTGGCATGGATCGGGCGGATTTTGAGGTTTTGAATCGGTATCACTACGAAGTTCGGGGGTGCGGCAAAATCCGGGACCCTCACCTGATGATGGCCCACATTCTGCGGGGGAGGCAGGTCCCCCTTGAGTTGGTACGCCGAGCCGGGGATGTCCGGCTTGAGCGGATCCGGCGGGCTTTATGCGGGGTGGCTCCGGCCCGCATCGCCGGGCTGAATCATCTTCGCGCCGGGGGATACAAAACCGCGCTGGTCAGTAACGCGGACGCCGGGGATGTGTATTATTGGAAAGAATCGCCTTTGCGCGTCTGTTTTGACGAAATCGTATTTTCTTACGATGTGAAGATCCTCAAACCGGATCCCCGGATATACCGCCTCGCGGCGGAACGCTTGGGGGTAAAACCGGAGCGATGCCTCTTCGTGAGCGGCGGCGATCCCGCCGAACTCCGGGGGGCCCGGGAAGCCGGGATGTTCACCGGGTTTACCGTTGAATACGGGCTGTATAAGGGGAGTCTTGAAAATCTCAAAAAAGACGCGGATTATGTAATTGAAAAAATTGAGCATCTTGAAGGGATGCTTTTGGAAATTCAAGACTCTGCTCTGGAGGAGAAATCCCGATCCTTAGCGTTGTACACCTCCGCCGAGCCTTTGGAAAGTCTGAATATATCTCTTCATGCGGTTAACGCCCTGGTTCGGTCGGGCATTACCACGGTGGGAAAAATGATGAGTCTGGATAAGCAGACCTTAAAAAGTATTAAACTGCTGGGATCAAAAAATGTGGCGGAAATTCTTTTTTGTCAAAGAAGGCTTAAAGGAGCCATGAAAATCGCTTCTGAGGATGAAAATATGCAGTATATCCGGAGTTGGGAGAATTTATCCCTCATTGATCCGATAGAAGCGTTGAACTTATCCGTCCGTTCTACAAACGCGCTCAAAAAAGTGGGCATCGCTACGGTAAAGAATATGCTGGATGTTAATGTGCAGTCCCTGCAAGACATCAATAACTTGGGAAAGAAAAGCGTCGAGGAAATTCTTAACCGGAAAGATCAGGTAATGAATTTGCTTCGATACAAGGACGAACATACCGCAGTCAATCCGGATGAAAAACAGGAACGGATAGAAAAGCTGTTTTATGAATTTCAGAAGATACCCCAAGAACGGCGGTCTAAATCTATCCGGCCGTACATTGAGGCGTACCATGGAGTCGGCAGTAAATCGCTCTTCGATCTGTATGAGGATGTTTTAAAACCCCTTGCCTGCATTGCGGACATTCCGCAGGTTTTTGATCCGGTAAGCGTTACCAACAAAAGGACCAACGAACTTCTGTTGATTCTCGATGTTATGGCTTCGGACTTGCGCGGGCTTGTGCAGGACATTTTAAGGATTATTTACGCAAATCCCAAGAACGCGCGATTTCTGGCTATTCTGCGTCAGCGGCATCAGGGAATGACTTTGCAGGAAATCGCGGATCAGAACGGTTTAACCCGAGAACGCATCCGCCAGCTCCAGAGTAAAGGCATCGACGGTTTTCTCAAGCCTATGGTCAACATGACTATCGATATTTTTGCGTTTATTAACGCCGAATATAACGGAAGTTACATCCTCACCAGCCGGGAAACCTATGAGTATTTCAAGGGCCTGGAACATATTGAAATACTGCTGTACGTCGCTCAGATAGAATCTTACGCCAGCGATTTCTTTACTTACGAAAAACATTTCGATGTATTTTATCATACCGAGATGATAAAAAATCTTGACGGCATTATCCAGGAGGTGGCAAAACTGCCGTATATCATCGAAAGCGTCCAAAAAGACCGGTTTATCGCTAAAATAAGCGATGAATTGAAACTTCCCGCAAAGCTGATCGCCATCGAGTTCAGCCGGATTTACACCTTGTCCAGAAAAATTTATCATCGAGGGGCGTTGATTCTGGAACAGGTATACGATTACATTTTGGAGGCCTATTATCCCCAGGGCATCAAACTGTACGATGACGCCAGTATAACTGCGTTCAGAGAACGGGTGCTTGAAGTCTGCGGCAGTATAGACCTCCCCGAAAATAACCGGGCCATCGACGCGCGGCTTGCAAATGTCGCTATTCTTTGCGGCCGAGGAATGTACATTCATCCAACTCACATCAAAATCGATGACAGCTTAATTGAAGAGATTGCGTATTTCATCAGAAATTCCAACCGAGACATCTTTTCCATCAACGAAGTGTTTGAAATCTTTAAAACAAAACTTCAGACCCGTTCCAACATCCACAATCGCTACTTTCTTCAGGGAACGCTTAAAGAGTATCTGGGCAGACAGTTTTACTTTACTCGATACACCATCTCAAAAAAAGAAGGTACGAGCCTCATCGAAGAAATAGAAGAATTTATCCGTATGCGCGGAGAAGTGCATAAATCTGAAATCTTTGAAGAGTACGCAGGCATCACCGATATTATGATTTCTATCCGGGTGAACAACAGCAAAAACCTCATAAACATCGGCAAAGGCTGGTATATTCATGTAAACCGTCTGTATATCGAAAAAAAAGATTTTAAGATTAAAACCATCCTCGAAAACTGTACCCAAGACATTCCGGTCTCGTCCCGGAAAGTGCTTGAAATACTGGGACTTTCCCACTCCGATTTTTTGAGCCGGAACAACATTACTAACCACGAAAAACTCTTTAGTATTCTCCGGTATATGTTCGAAGGATTGTTTATTTTTTCCAGACCGTACATCGCGCGGCTTGGAACAAAAGATTTTTCCTGCATCGACGTGATCAAACAGCATCTCAAGACTCATGCTTCGATTACTATACCTCAGCTCGTGGAACTGTGCGGAGCGCAACGGTTGTATTTTTCGTCCATCCGCAGTCTGGTAAAAGATATGAAAGATATTTTTCTGCGCATTGACGCAAAAACGTTGGTGCAGATTGAACATGAACTCAGCGAAGACGTCGTCATCGCTATTGCGAACAATATTATGAACCGCATGACTCCTCCCGGATATGCGGCGGTTTCAAAGATAAGGGATTACACGAATTATCCTGACATCGGATACCCCTGGAATGCTTTCCTGCTCCGGGGCATTGTGGAAAAATATCTTCCCGGCACCATCGACATCATCGATATTTACTCAACCGATACCTACACTATGAACAGCATCTTTGTCGATCCCAACCTCGGACCGGAAAATCACGAAGCTTTACTCCGGATGATTCTCAAAACCGAGCATAGCAAAAAACCGTTTAAAACAATAGCCGGAGTTCTGGATTGGCTTCAGGAACAAGGGTTATTACTGGTTAATCCTCCTAAGTTTTTACAGGATAACAGCATCGTCCGGCTGGATAGTCTGGGAAACATACAGATCATCGAATAACCTGCTACTCCCGGGCGTAGACGTAACCGTAACGCCAGCGATGCTGTTCTTTTTTCAGAACCGCGAGGAGTTCGCCGTTATCCCGAAATATTCCGGCGGCGGTTTCTCCTTGCAATTCTGGAATATTTTCTAAAGCCTGGCCGTGAATAATTTTTCCAGCTTCTTCCTCTGAAACGGTTACGCAGGAAATTCCCAAGGTCTCAAAGGCTTGCTGATTCAGGGGTTTTAACGCCCCGACCGCGGGGTTAACCGCATCTTCCACACTGAAGCCTGCGATGTGAGTACGTTTAAGGGATGCCAAATGCGCTCTGGAACCTGCGGCAAGAGCTATATCCCGGGCTAAAGACCGGATGTATGTGCCTTTGGAACAGTGAATGTACACCTCCGCAAAGGGCGGACGGTAAGAACGAAGTTCCAGCGCGTATACCGATACGGGGCGTTTCGGCATTTCCGGGATCGCGCCGTTCCGGGCAAGTTTCGACGCCCGTTTGCCCCCGATGTGAATCGCCGAATACGCCGGAGGCCTTTGCAGGATGTTTCCTCGGAATGAGGCCAGCGCGCAGACGAGCGCGTCGAGGGATGGCATTTCCCCTTCGGCTAGGGGCGCGCCTTCGGGGTCTAAGGTATCGGTTTCGACGCCGAACCGGATAGTTCCTTCGTACCGTTTATCTCCGCCGGAAAACCACGGCGTCAGTTTGACCGCCCGGCCGACCAGCGCAATGAGCAAGCCTTCAGCGAATTTGTCGAGAGTTCCGGTGTGGCCGACTTGTCCTGTGGAAAAGGCTTTTTTTACCTCCTTTAGGGCTTCAAAGGAGGTTATTCCCGGTTTTTTGTTCAGGAGGAGGAAGCCTTCATTCCGCGTTGTCTCGGTCATCATCGCTGTTTAGTTCATCTATTTTTTTGATCATATCGAATCCTTCCCGGATGCCTGGGTCTTGGTGAAATCGGAGTCTAGGGGTTTGGCGGATTCGCATTTGTCCTGCGAGCTGATTTTGGATGAAGCCTGCGGCGTTTTGCAATCCTGTTACGCCTGTAGCGAGGTTTTCTTCAGATTTAAAACTTGAAACGTACACATCCGCCCAGGTAAGGTCTTTTGACACTGAAACTCTGCTGATTGAAAGAAACGGATTTACTCGATAATCTTTAATTTTTCCTTCTACGATGAGGAGTCCGATTTTTTCTCGGATAAGCTGTCCCAATCGTTCAATTCTATATTCCGCCATGAGGTAAGTATACTCAAAAAGAAAAAGAGCGCAAGTACCTTCGGCAGATTTTCTGCATCCGCGCTACGCTGTTTTTCTGAAAAGTCCAGTCGGATAAAAAACGGCGCAAGCTGAAAAACCCGCGCCGCTTCATAAAAGAATTTTAGTACACGGATTTCCATTCGTTGATGTTGGACTTGTCGAATTTGAAGGGCGGTCCGAGGAGGACTTCGGTGCCGCCGTCGGGAGCCCCGGTTACCGCGTAATCTCCGAGCCGGCCTGCGCTGAATTTCTCGCCGGTTTTGCCGGTAATTTTATTTGCCGCCAGAGCCGCGGCGGTGTAGGAGCCGAGATACCCTACATCAATCGGATTCCACAGGTACATATA
>JAIRPY010000012.1 GCA_031256905.1 Spirochaetaceae bacterium | reverse complement strand
ATCGTAGTAGAAGCCGTTTTCGATAGCCGGACCGATGGCGACTTTCGTTCCGGGAAAGAGCCGGATTACCGCAGTCGCCAAGATATGGCTTACCGAATGTCTTATAACATCGGTTTTTTCTTGGGTTTGTTTGGGATTGGACATTATATACCTCAAATATTGTAGCGTAGCTGTTCCTTTTTGCAAAGTTCCTTGGGGAGTAGCTTCTCGGTTTTTCGGGTTTTCGTCAACCCTGCCGGGCGGGATGTTTTTTTCCGGGCTTTTGGAGTTTAGGCCCGGCGGTTTAGGCCGGGGGCCCGGAGGTCTTCCCGCAGAGCTAGGGTTGCCCGCCGGGCGGCTTCCGCGGCGAAGGCTGTCGTGGGCCGGCCCGGAGGATTCGCCTCGGTTTGCCAGGCCCGCAGGATAGACCGGGACGCATTAACCACTCCGCCGTTGCCGTTTTTGAGGAGAGTTGCCGCGGCGGCGGCTTCGCCGCCTTGGGCGCCGTAGCCCGGAATGAGGAAGAAGAGCTTATCTCCGGTTTGTCTTAGGTTTGCCGAGTCTTCTTGGTCCGTACAGCCGGCGACCG
Organism: Spirochaetaceae bacterium; assembly: GCA_031256905.1. Classification (GTDB taxonomy): domain Bacteria; phylum Spirochaetota; class Spirochaetia; order Treponematales; family Breznakiellaceae; genus JAITHW01. Next base: position 25,516 of record JAIRPY010000012.1, on the reverse strand, counting down.
CGCCGAATATGCCGTAGCCGCAGGCGCCGGGGCGGTGTTTTGCCAGGTCCGAAAGTTTGGTTAGAACCGCATGGTAAAGTCTTCCTCCGGATTTGAGTTCGAGGTATTGGAAATCCCGCATCCCCTTATTGGAAGTCCGGAGGAGGACGAAAGCCCCTTTCCCGAAACGTTCCGCGTAATCCAGCCAAGGTTCCAGGGAATCCAGGCCCATATAGGGCGAAAGGGTGACGAAATCCGCTTCGAACTCTCCGGCGAAGTGAGCTTCCGCGTATTTCCGGGCCGTATCGGCGATATCTCCCCGTTTTATATCTCCGATAACGAGGCCGCCTTTTTGTCGGATATACCTCAAGGTTTTTGCGTAGACTTCCAAGCCCGGAATTCCCAAAGCTTCGTAATAGGCGATTTGGACTTTGAAACAAGGGGCGGCCTCCCAAGTCGCGTCGATAATGGCTTGGTTATAACGCCAAATCCCCGCCGGAGTAGCCGGAAGGTCCGGCGGAAGGTATTCCGGGGCGGTATCCAATCCCACGCAGACCGGACCTTTTTGCGCTACGGATTCGTATAATTTATCGATGCTATACATATTACTGAGTTACATACTCCGCGCCCCGGACCTCCAGCACGTTTAGGGAGGAAAGGCTGAGACACAAATACTGATACCCGTCTTCTTCATACTGACTCAATACGCCGACGGCTTCGACCCAATCGTCCGGGTTGGGATATGGCTGTTCCGGGTTTTCCCAAAGGACTTCAAAACCCGCGGAGCTGGAATCCAAGCCCGGACAGCATCCGGGACCCTTTCGGACGACAAAGTAGTACGGATTGCCCTTTAAGGTGTAATCGGTTTGGGTTTGGAAGAGGCCTTCTAGTTTCAGAGTTTTTCCTAAATATTCCTCCGGGTTAAGGTATATTTCATTCGTCTGAGCTAGGAACATTTTTTCTTTGATTTCTATGAGGTCTGCCGAATTCGCTTTTTTGGCGGTACCGAGGAGGGGCGGTTTTTGCTCTCCTTGGGGCGGCGCGACCACGAGGCCGGCGGCGATTTTCGTGTTCGCTTTTCTGTTTTCGCATCCTCCTAAGGGAAGGGCAAAGACAAGCAAGATCATAGCGAATTTGCGGTTTTGTTTCAGGAGCTTCACGAATCCGAAGAAACAGAATACCCCGATGTTTACCATTACGATGCTGGCTCCGGTGGGAATCGCGTAGAGAAACGAAATAACTACGCCGGCGAAAAAACATGAAACCGAAATAACCGCTGAACAGATCGTAACGGTTTTGAATCGTTTGCAGAGCCGCATACTCGTCAGGGCGGGGAAGATAATCAGCGCGGAAATAAGCAGAGACCCCATCATTCTCAGGCCGAGAACAATAGTAATCGCTGTCAGGGCCGCGATGAGCATAGTATACATACCGGTTTTAAGGCCTGTCGCTTTGGCGAAAGTTTCGTCAAAGGTAACCGCGAAAATCTTGTGGTAAAAAAGCACAAACAGGATCAGGACCCCGGCCGATAAAGTCACACTGAGATACACATCGGCTTTGGTCATGGCGAGAATACTGCCGAAAAGATAATTGCAAACGTCCGTATTCATGCCCGTAGTTTGGGAGATAATAACGACCCCCAAAGCCAAAGACGCGGTCGATATAAGCGCGATGCCGGCGTCGCCTTTGATTACGCTGTTCTCGCTGAGTCTCAGCAGGAAGAAGGCCGCCAGGACCGCCACCGGAATCGCTACCGAAAGGGGCGCCAGATTAAGGGCTGTCGCGGCCGCCAACGCGCCGAAACCTACATGGGAAAGCCCATCGCCTATCATCGAGTAGCGTTTCAGCACCAGACTCACTCCCAAAAGACTGGCGCAAAGGGAAACCAAAAGCCCGACAATAACCGCTTTTCTGATAAAGCTGTAGGAAAACATCTCTTCTAAAACGCTCAATACTGCCATAGTTTCAGCCTATCCTAAACCGCCGGAAAAAACAAGGCCTACCCTTTCACTACCGCTAGGGGAAAGAGTTTCACGATGGGCTGGGCGAGATCCCTTTCCGCGGCAATGACGGCGTCGATGTCTTTGTACGCGAGGGGAGCTTCGCTTAAATCGTATTGTTTTTTGCCCTCCGGAGTTTTACCTCGGTAATAGCCGAACCGGTCGAACACAATGCCTTCCATGGCCGCGTTGCAGGCCTCGAGGCTGAGGGTTTCATTCGCCTGCCGTCTCCCAAGTCTGCGTCCTGCGCCATGGGAGCAGGAACAAAAAGACGCCGGGTTTCCCAGACCTTTGACAATATAGGATGGGGTTCCCATACTCCCCGGAATAAGCCCGATTTCGTCTTTTTTCGCGCTGGTCGCGCCTTTGCGGTGAAGCCAATATTGGGTTCCGTTATGTTCTTCCAAAACCGCGTAGTTATGGTGAATATTCACTTCCTCAGAATATTCGATACTTGGGAAAAATTCTTGGAGGATTTCTTTGAGGCGGAACATCATAAGCCGGCGGTTTTCCAAGGCGTAAGCGAGGGCGTGATTCATGTCCCGGATATAGGCTTCGCCGGGTTCGCTATCCGCCGGCAGATACGCAAGATTCGGATCCGGCAGGTCCGCGCCCAGGGTTTCGTTTAACTGTTTGGCGGTTTTGTGGTAATAAGCGGCGATCCGCTGTCCCATATTGCGGGAACCGGAATGAAGCATGAGCCACACTTCTCCGGATTCGGCCCTTTGTATTTCGATGAAATGATTGCCTCCTCCCAAGGTGCCGAGGTTATGCTCGTCCAAGGTATGTCCCTTTTCCGTGAACCAGGGCGGAGGATTTGCAACTCCGGCCCGCCAAGTCTCAAAGCCGTCCCAGGGGATTTTTTCTTTTCGGGCTTTGCCTTCTCCTACGGGAATTCGGGCTTTTAGGGCCCTTACGATTTCCCGCAACCGGGGCATCCCGGCCAGCTCTTCCGAGGGCAGACTCGTTTTGAGGGCGATCATGCCGCATCCGATGTCGACGCCTACCGCGTTGGGAATCACCGCGTTTTCGCAGGCAATGACTCCGCCAATCGGCATTCCGTAGCCCCCATGGGCGTCCGGCATAAGACTTACATGGGCCCTCACAACCGGATGATTCGCAAGATTCCGAGCTTGTTCGAGGGTTGTAGAATCCGCTTCCGCGCACCAGGACCGGATCGGAATCCGGTTTTCGTTATTTTCCCAATATATCATCCTTTACTCCTTCTTGGTTTTGCCGGGAGGTATTTCCGCAGTTTGAGCATGACGTCTTCTAAGTCTACGGGTTTGCCGACATGATCGTTCATGCCTGCGGCGAGACATTGTTCCACATCTTCCCGAAACACATTGGCGGTCATAGCGAGGATGGGTATGGAAAATCCCGGTTCTTCCGCCCTCCGAATCCGCCGAGTCGCCTCATAGCCGTCCATTTCCGGCATCTGCACATCCATGAATATCACGTCATAACGGTCCGGATGGTCCGTATACATCCGGACCGCTTCCGCGCCGTTTTCCGCGGAATCTAGGGCCAAACCAGTAGGTTCCAGCAGGGAAATCAGAATCTCCCGATTTATCTCCGCGTCGTCGGTAATCAGCGCGCGGTAGCCCTCGAAGGAATCCGCCGGGGCCCGGGGGCCGGTTTCGTCAGGCCCTGATTCGCCGGGTATTCCAAGGCACCTATTGATGCAGTCAATGACATCCGAAGGAAATAGAGGTTTAGGCAAAAATTGGTCAATTCCGGCGTCCCGGGCTTCCTGTTCAAGGCCGTTCCATTCGGTGGAGGAAATGAGAATCACCAACGGCGGGCCCGCCCGGGCCGGAGATCCCGAAAAATCCCGGCGGGAAAAAAGCTCCCGGGATAATTCCAGGCCATCCATTCCGGGCAGTTTCCAATCGACAAAATACACATCGTAAAATTTATTCTGGTCCACCAAGGCGAGAGCTTCTTCCGCGTTTCCGGCGGCGTCGCAGAGAATTCCGGCGGAATCCGCGATGGTCTTGAAAAACTCCAGGACTCCTTTATCGTCGTCTACTGCGAGGATTCGGACCTTGCCGGACCGGCCCCGGGGAAGTTTCGGCGGAATCGCTTTGGCTTCTCCCGGCTGGAACTGAAGGGTAAAGATAAACCGGGACCCCTTGCCAAGTTCAGATTCGATCCAAATTCGGCCCCCCATCATTTCCACAATCCGTTTGCAGATTGCCAGCCCCAAACCGGTACCGCCGAACTTCCGGGAGGTGCTGGTTTCGGCTTGTTCGAAGGAGTGAAATAACCGGGTTTGCTGTTCCGGGCTTATGCCGATTCCCGTGTCAGTCACCGCGATCTGCATTGCGCCGCCGATGGAATCTTCTTTTTTTAAAAGTTCCGCCTTGAGGTCGATGGCCCCATCTTCTCCGGTGAATTTGACCGCATTAGAAAGCAGATTAGCAATCACCTGGGATAACCTTTGGGAATCGCCTATAATAAATTGGGGTATTTCCGGATCAATGTATACCGAAAGCCGCTGTTTTTTTTCCTCCACCCGAAAGTTTATAACGTTTACGGTCTTTTGCAACATCTTCTCAAAGTTAAATTCCGTAAAAGAAAGTTCTAACTTATTCGCTTCGATTTTGGACATATCGAGAATATCGTTTATAACCCCCAAAAGATGGGCCGAAGCCTCTTCGATTTTCCCGAGGGCGTAATCTTTGCGTTCCAGACTCGCCGCGGATTTGCCGATAGACGTCATGCCGATAATAGCATTCATCGGAGTGCGGATTTCATGACTCATATTAGACAGGAAATTACTTTTCGCGTTGCTTGCGGCGAGGGCGTCTTCTCGAGCTTGAATGAGACTTTGGGTCATTTCGTACCGCATCAGAGCGTTGACAATCAAAAGCCCGCCGGAACGCAGAATCGATTCTTCTATATCGGTAAATTCCCGTTCATGCCGGCAGTCGTCGAATTTGATAAATCCCCAAAACTGATTTTGAAGAAATACCGGAATCACCAGCAAAGACCGAATGCCCCGGGAAATCAGCAACCCCTGATCCCGGGGATCCATCGACCGAACCAAACCTTTAATGCTATACCCTCGGGAAAGGGTATCCTCCCAAGTCGGCAGTTTTTCCCTATACCCCACCGCCTCTTGGGAAGATTCCGTTCCCCATTGATAGACTTGAGCGCAGTAAAGTTCTCCGGCCTTGGTAAAATTCTTCCATATACGCAGGCCGTCAATTCTAACGGCTTCGGCTATCATGCCCATGCATTGCTGTAAAGCCCGATCAAAGGTCTCGGTTTCCGCGCAAAACAAAAGCCCGGCCGCGTCGTTCACAATATGCAGTAACCGGTTCCGGTATTCGATGTCCCCGATCATCCGCTTTTGTTCCCGCAAATCCCAAATATAGGAACTGATAAAATACCGATCCCCGTATTTAATTCGGGCCAGCACAATTTCCGCAGGCCGAGGCTCGCCATCCAAAGTTTGATGCATCCATTCAAAGCGCGCGGTTTTTCCTTCTTTCAAAACCCTATTCGAGTCTTCGAGAATCGCTTTAGTCGATACCCGGCCGTTCGGCTGATATTTAGGAGAAAGATCGAAAAACCGCCGTCCCAGTTCTGTTTTATCCTTCACTCCGAAAAACTTTAAAGTCTCTTCGTTACATTCTACTACATCCGAACAACCGCCCCACAAAACCGAACAAATCGGCATGGTTTCCAAAAATACCCGGCTTCGTTCTTCTTCGCCCCGAATGCGGAGGAGACTTTGCTGAATCCTCCGGGCAAGATCCCCGAACTCGTCATCCCGATCCAGCCCGTAGACCGATTCGGCGCAGGCTTTGCCCACGCTTCGGGTAAGCCGATCCAGAGGATCAATCATCAACTTGAGAACGAAATAGGTATTCCCTATTATATACCCAATAAACAGCGAAAATAAGGCGATAATAAGGGGAAATAACACCGTAACATTAAACAAGGGACTCGATTTAAACAGAGTTACTACAGACCAATCCGAATACCGGATCGGCGCGACCGCCATATAACGATACTCCCCGGCAGAAACGTCCATAATCTGGGGAGGAACCCGGGTATCAAAATAGCCGGTAAGACTCTTCAAATAGGGATCCAACCCGGAACTAAGCCCCGGAAAAAGGTCGGCCCCCAGAGTTTTTCCCGCCAGCCCCGGCGGCGGAGTTCCTTCAAGCCCGCTGTCCATCTGAATCGCCCCGGTTTTGTCGATAACCAAACCGAGAACTTGTTCCGAGTCGTAGCCCCCGAAAAGGGTTTCCAGGACTTCATCGAAGTAAAGGCCGGAACAGACTTCCCCCAGGACCTGCCCGGAAGCCATAACTTTATGGTTGATCCAGAGCCGTTTGCCCAGGAGATGTTTGTCCGTATCGGCGATCAGTTCGTAGTCATTAGGCTGAAGGAGACATCGGAAGTACCAGTAATCCTCCGGCAAAGCCGGATCGAGAGGATCCTCCGAAGGGGTAAGGTCCCCAAATTCCAGGGCTTCGGTAACAATATACTCATGCAAAGACCGGTCCACGCCGAGGTAAAAATTATTTTCCGACAGAATATCCGCGTATCCGAGGATTTTCTTGTAAGCTGAGGCCTTCTTTTCGAGATTTTCCTCGTCGGCGAACCACTGGATCAGTTCGTTTGAGCGCGCGATTTTTTGTATTACTTCGAGTTCATTCCGCAGGTAGAGATCGAATTTTTCCACCGTTTCGGAGGCGAAAAATTTCGCGTATTCTTTGGACAGCCGTTTTGTCAAGCCCTCCGCGAGGGCCGCCGCCGCGATAAGGACCGCTAGGCAAGACAGCGCAATCAGCAGGAAATTGCTGTTCCGAAACCGAACCCCGATACTCCGCCCCTTATGCGCTCCGGCGGAGACTTTTCTCGCGCTCAATGCCTATCCTCCTCAATCTTTTCCTGTTTTCTCCCGAAGGTTCCAGCGAAATCTTCGAATTCTCTTTTTACCACACAAAGGCTCCAATGTATAGAGGAAATTTCGGAAACCCCGGCGGCTTTACTTTTTTCCCGAAAAAAGCTAAAGTGAAATATGATTTCAGATTATTCAGCGCAAAACATACAGGTCCTCAAGGGCCTTGAGGCGGTCCGACTGCGGCCGGGGATGTATATCGGAACCACCGGCCTCGACGGACTGCACCATCTGGTCTTCGAGGTGGTGGATAACGCCATTGACGAGGCTATGCAGGGCTTTTGCGATACCATTCTCGTGGTTCTCGAAGACGGCGGCGTTGTCCGAGTCGAGGATAACGGCCGAGGCATTCCGGTAGATCTGCACCCGGACGAGCAGATCAGCGCGCTCGAACTGGTAATGACCCGGCTCCACGCCGGGGCAAAATTCGATGAGGAAAAATCCTCGTACAAAATTTCCGGAGGCCTCCATGGCGTCGGCGTTTCCGCGGTGAACGCCCTCTCCGAATGGTGCGAAGCCCAGGTGCATATCAACGGCAAAATCTACGCCCAGCGGTACCGGACCGGCATCGCCGAAGAACCGACAAAAGAAATCGGAACCACCGGCCGCCGGGGTACGATAATCCGCTTCAAAGCGGATCCTTCGATTTTTGAGACCACCGCCTATAACTTCGACGCCCTTTCCAACCGGCTTAGGGAGCTGGCCTTTCTCAACCGGGGGCTTAGTATTACTATCCGGGATGAGCGGATCAATCCGCCGAAAATCCATGAATTCACCTTTGAAGGCGGAGTAAAGCATTTCGTGAAATATCTCAACGAACACAAAAACGCGCTTCACCAAGAGCCGATATTCATCGAAGGCCTCCGGGACGACGTAGGTATTGAATGCGCGTTGCAGTACAACGACGGTTTCAACGAAATCATGTATTCTTTTGTGAATGACATAAACACCCGGGACGGAGGAACCCATTTGATGGGTTTTCGTACCGCCCTGACCCGGACTCTGAACGAGTTTCTCAAGAAATCGAAGTACGCCAAAAAAGCTGAAGAGCCTCTGTCCGGGGAAGACGCCCGGGAGGGCCTTACCGCGGTGTTATCGGTAAAAGTTCCAAATCCCCAGTTTGAGGGGCAAACAAAAGCGAAACTCGGCAATTCCGAAGTGAAAAGCATCGTAGAATCTCTGCTGAATGAACAGCTGGAACTGTATTTCGATCTCCATCCTGAAGTGATCAATAATATTTTGGAAAAATCTCTGCTGGCGGCGAAGGCCCGAATCGCGGCCCGGCAAGCCCGAGACGCAACCCGGCGGAAAAACGCGATGGACAGCGCAGGCCTTCCCGGGAAGCTGGCGGACTGTTCTGAAAAAGACCCCGCCCTTTGCGAGCTGTTTATTGTCGAAGGAGATTCCGCCGGAGGTTCCGCAAAAGGCGGCCGAGACCGCAGATTTCAAGCCATCCTTTCTCTTTGGGGCAAAATGCTCAACGTGGAAAAAACCCGAATCGAAAAGGTCGTTACCAACGAAAAGCTTCAGCCTATCATTGCCAGCATCGGCGCCGGCGCGGGAAACGACTTCGACCCGGCGAAAATTCGGTATCACAAGGTTATTATCATGGCCGATGCGGATGTGGACGGTTCTCACATCCGAACTCTTCTGCTCACCTTTTTCTACCGGTACATGACGGAGTTAATCGAGCGGGGTCATGTGTATCTCGCCATGCCTCCTTTGTACAAAATCAGTTACGATAAACAAAGTTTCTACGCGTACGACGATGCGGAAAAAGAACGAATCTTCGCGCAAGCCGGAAAAAATCCCGAAAAAATCGCCGTCCAGCGGTACAAAGGTTTAGGCGAAATGAATCCCGATCAGCTTTGGGATACCACGATGGATCCCGGGCAAAGAAATATCCTTCAAGTACACCTGGACGACGCCGTTGAAGCGGAACGCATCTTTTCTACTCTCATGGGCGAAAACGTCGCGCCCCGCCGGGAGTTCATCGAGGAAAACGCGCTTTTGGTATCCAACCTCGACGTGTAACTCCGGCCAATTTTAAAAATTCCAAGGAAAAAGCATGAACAAAAAGTTTCTGCTAGGACCGCTTTTTCTGCTTTGTTCCGGGCTTTACGGGCACCAAAGCACCTTTGCCGAATCGGTCCGCCGTAACGCGCTCGTCCGAATCCTCAAGGAACGGCAGATTCCTTTTGAAGAAAAATCGCTCTTTGCGGATTACGGCGGCTTCGGTTCATCCCTGTACATCCCGATTCCGCCATCCCAAGCCTCTTCCCCGGCCGACTCAAACCGCATCGGCACCCTGATTTTGGGAATTCCGCTGTTCAGCGAATCAGAAGAAACTCTGCCTTTCGGATTTGAGACGGGCCTCGCTTTTGCAGAAAAAATGCGCGAACGAGGCTCTTCCCTCGCGATTCAGGTCGTTTTCTTAGGAGATGAGTCCTCGGGCCTGCCGGAGGATCTGCGGCGGAATCCCCACAAAGGATTAGAAGAACTGTACGCTTCTCTCGAAGAACCTGAAAAAACTCTGCTCTTGTATCTGGATCTTCCCGCCCCGCCGGATTCAATTCTTGTGCATCACGGAGCGGCCCGGGCGCTTTCCGCGCTTAATGTGGTGAAACCCTTTTACGACCGCCTGAGGGACCATAACATTCCCCTGGATTTTGCGGTTTGGTTTAATGAACTTTATAAACTTGGGCTTGTGGAAGGACATCCGGTGATGCGATACGCCCTTTACCGAAGCATCAACACGCTGTATATAACCAGCGAATCGGACGCCGAAAAAAAAACATCGGCCGGAACCGAGGAACTGGCCGAGGCCCTGGCAGATTACGCCGATACCATCGGGGTATCGGCGGATAATCTGGATTACCATTTTATTCTTCTTCGGGGTTTGGGAAGATATTTTTTTATTCCCGAACCGGCCGCGGTTACGCTGTTTATTGCGGGAATGGGAACGTTTCTGCTGGGGCTTTTTATTTACGGCATCTTCCGCAGAAATATGCTGATTCTGCAATGGCGTATATTCATTCCGCATTTGTGGATTATCGCGGTCTTTCTTATTTCCCTGACGATTACCCTTGAAATCGCCGGCGGCGTAGTTTCTCTGCCGGGGAGTATATTTGAAGACACGCCCTTTGCAAGGGATTTCGGATGGGCGGTATTCAAAATTATCATCGCCGGGATGCTTCTTTCTCTGCAATTTTCGTTCTGGAATAAACTGATTATACCCAAAAAGGCGAGTTTTTACGGTAACGGAGCGGTTTTGCTTGTAGTTTTGGGGCTGTGCGGCGCGGCGTTTTTGGATATAACGTTTATCCCGGTATTTCTTTGGATCCTGCTGTTTATGATTATCGGCGCGGCGGCGCCCCTTCCGATTCCGGTGTACCTTTGCGCTTCGATGGCTCCGCTGATGTCTTTGGGCCCCCTGGCTAATCTGCTCTGGATTCACCGCGGTTCGGTTTTTCTTTCCGCCGGAAATCTTACGGATATTATTCTCTCTAAAAATATCGTTAATTCCCTGAGCGTCGCGGTGGTAACCCTTCCCTTTCTGCTTTTGATAGAACGGGGTTTAACTCTGCAAAAAAATTTTTCCGAAAAGAAATCCGAAAAGAAAATCTCCCATAGAAAAAAACCGATTTTGGTCTTCTTGGGATGCGTTTTGGCGGGTCTTGGGCTGTACTCGTGGAGACTTGGGACTTTGCCGTATCAGGCTCCGGAGCGGCGCAGTATCGAAGGATCCGAAAGGACCCTCCGGATCGATCTCGACTACACGTCCTTTCTTGCCCGCCGGAATGTGCATATCCTTCTTGAAGCTTGGGGCCGGCCCCTCAGTTTTAATTTGTACCTTGAGGCGGCGGACGGCTCGCCGCCGGTGATTTACGCGGCTTCCATGCCTTTCACGTTGATTGATGAGCGAAAAACCGCCGCCTTTCGGCTTGGGGAGGGGCCGCCGAATCCCTTTTCAACGGATCTGGTGTTGCCCGTAGGATTTTCCGGGCTTTTGCGGGTGGAGGCCGTCTATACCCAATGGGACCCCGGGATAGACGACCAGCCCCAACCGAAAACCCAAGATTACATCCTTATGGTGAGCAGAACCGTCAAAATCTGACGAAATCAGTGCTTAAAGTGCCGGGAACCGATAAAGACCATGGCGATGCCCAGCTTATCGCACACGTCTATCAGAAACTGATCCTGATGAGACCCTCCGGGCTGGACGATAGTTTTTATACCCGACGCCGCGGCGACTTCGATGACATCCGGAAAGGTGAAAAACGCATCCGACGCAAGCACCCGGGGAAAGGCGCCGTCGTCCGCGCCGGTTTGGGCCGCGGAAATTACCGCTCGGGTACTGCGGTTCAGCGCGAGTTCCGCCGCCCAAAGCCGGTTTGTTTCTCCCGCGCCGATGCCCATCGCCGCCTGATTTTTCACTACCACGATAGCATTCGATTTCACATACGTCACCGCCCGGATACCGAAAATCATATCCGGTATGTCCTGGGGCCCGGGCTGAAGCTGGGTCACCACATCCCATTTTTCCAGAAGAGTCCGATCCGTGTTCTGCACCAAAAGCCCGCCGTCAATCGAAATACACTCAAGTTTTTCCCGGGGCGCGGAGGCCGCCCGCATAATCCGCAGGTCCTTCCGCTTTTTTAAGAGCGAAAGCGCATCCTCCTCAAAGTCCGGAGCGATGATAATTTCCAAAAACAGCTCCGACATCTTTTTCGCGGTTTCCAGATCAATCGTCACATTGCAGGCCAGGATGCCGCCGAAAATAGAAATCGGATCGCAAATATACGTTTTCGTATAGGCCTCGGACAGAGTAGCCGCCAAGGCCAAACCGCAGGGCGTAGTATGCTTCACCGCCACACAGCAAGCCGGCAGAGCCTGGGGAAGATCCGGCAAAAGCCGGACCACGCTTTCCTCCCCATGGGGAGGCGTGGCATCCGCGGACAGCCCGAAAGCGCAGGCTGTTTTCCAGGCCAAATCCAGGTCCCGAACGTTATTATAACTCAGTTCCTTGCCTGCAAGCTGGACCATAGAAGCCATCGCGCCGGTTTTGTCCGTGTGATAATACAACGCCGCGGATTGATGATTATTCTCGCCATAACGCAGGGACCGGGATTTTTTGATAGATACCGGAAAATAGGCCGGATAAGATTCATCCAGCAGATACCGAGCAATAGCCGCATCATAGGCCGCAGTCAGATCAAAAACCTTCGCGGCCAGGCTTTTGCGAAATGACAAAGAAAGCCCCCCGGTTTTCAGCGCGCTGATAACCGAGCCGTAGTCCTCCGGGTCCGTAAGGGGAATCACATCCTGATAATTTTTCGCCCCGGATCGCAACAGCGCAGGTCCCCCGATGTCAATAACCTCGATCATTTCCGCTTCGGTAAGATCCCTTTTGACTTTTTCAAAAAAAGGATAGAGATTGACGCAAACCAAGTCTATGGTCCCATAGCCCAACTGATTTAGGGTTTCAAGATGAGCGGCATCCCCGCGCTTTGCCAGCAACCCGGCATGAATCCCGGGATGCAGAGTCTTGACCCGCCCCTCAAGACATTCGGGAAAGCCCGTCACCGAAGCGACTTCAACCACCGGAAGCCCCTGCTTCTCAAGCTCTTTGGCGGTCCCTCCGGTGGAAAGAATCTCCCACCCGGTTTCAACCAGAAAAGAAGCCAATTCGCCGACGCCTTTTTTATCGTATACGCTGATCAACCCTCGTTTCTTCATCATACTCTCATTGTATCTGTTTTTCCCCGGGCCTGCAAGACTGACCCCTAGTATTGCCGGGCGGCTTCGGCCTGAATACGTAAAAAACTCGCATACCGATCCTCATGAATCGCCCCGGCGGTAACCCCCTCGAGAATTTTACAGCCCGGTTCAGTACGATGAGAACACGACCGCCCATACGTACAAGTTCCGGCCAAGGGAGCGAATTCAGGCATATACGCGATCACATCTTCCGAGGCCAGGCCTTCGGTCGCAAACCGCCGGACCCCGGGCGTGTCAATGATGCGCCCTCCCCCCGAAATTTCCAGAAGCCGAGCCAGAGCGGTCGTATGAGTCCCCCGGTCGTACTTTTCGTTGAGGGGTCCAATCTTTACCTCCAAATTGGGAATGAGAGCTTTGATAAGACTCGACTTCCCAACTCCGGACTGCCCAACCAGCACGGAAAACCGATTCTTGAGCAAATCCCTCAAAGCATCCATCCCGGCCCCGGTAAGCGCGGAAACCTTGACCACCGGGTATCCAATCCGGACAAAATCCGAAAGCCGTTCTTCCACATCAGGATCCGCCGGGGCAAGATCGGCTTTATTGCAGATAATCAGAGGGGCAATGCCCGCGTATTCAGCCTGCACGAGAAGCCGGTCGAGAAACCGGGGTCTAAAGGGCGGCGAGGCCGGAGTCGTAACGCACAAAAGGAGGTCCACGTTCGCCGCGAGAATCTGAATCTCCCCGGCGGCCTGGGAACCGGACCCTTTTTGTAACCGGGTAAACCGGGTTTTCCGAGGCTCTACTCCCAGAATCCGGCCTTGATTGGGAAGGGTAGGCTCGAAGCGGACAATATCGCCCGGAGCCAGCGGATTGTAGTATCCTTCGCTGTTATGCAGAATTTTACCTTTGATATGACAGGAAACTTCGGTCTGAATCCCTTCCCCGGCCTCGGGTTTTACCGTAAAAATGTTCCGGGACCCTTGGATCACCACACCTTTCATGGGAGTTACCAGTACGCTAAGGCGGCTTCGTAATACTCCTTATCGAGTTCCGGGAAGCCCTGGTCCGCGAGATGCCGGCGGAGGTGAAAACAGAGGTTGCATTTCGAGGGGTAGCCTCCGGGGGCCGGGACGAAGTCCCCGGCCAAGTCGAGAAGTCCCCGAATCCCCCGGAAATAGAGGGCCCCAAAAACCGGATATTTCCCGGCGGAAACGCCCTCGACCGCTTCCGCCAAGGGCAGACGCAACCCCGTACAGCCCGGAGGAATGAAATTCCCCAGCAGATCCGCATGAAAAGGCCCGGTAGAGAGTAAGCCCGAACAAGGCGAGGCATCCAAAATGATATTGCCCCGGGGCGCGTATTCTTCCTCGATATTTACCGCCCGGCCCCCCCAGTGGATTCCGTAACGCTGGGCGATTTCGCCTCTATTGCCGAGTTCGGCCCAGGTATGGGTTTTGAGGGGGTCCAGGTTAGTCAAGGCCGGGATAAACCGGCTTTGCCACAAAAAATATTTCATCCCGGTCTGTTCGCACAGGTCCTGAAGCCGCAAAGGATAGCTGTACGGTACATATTCCGCATGAAAGGGATCGATAGATATGCAGAGGGTAGTCCCTCCCGCTTCCAGGAGGCGTTCCAGCTTAGTTTGGGCCTCTTCTTCGATCCAGTAGGCGTTGGTTTCGATGTACTCCAGCCCGATTCCGGCGCGATGCACCTCGCTTATCAGGCTGAGTAAGCCGTCAAAGTCGAGGAACGGCTCGCCTCCGCCGATATGCACGGCCTCGCATCCCCCAGCCCGAAGCAGGCGGCCTATTTCCCGGGCGGTCTTCCGGGAGATGTAGCCCGGGCTTCTTGCCGGAGAACAGGCGTAAAGACAATGCCTGCACGCGGCGGTACATTGGTAATTGGCTATGATTCCGCAGTGCGTCAGTTTGGGGGTTTTCAGTTTTCTCTCCATACCGATTCAGTATAGCATAGGGGTTTTAATTTGTCATTCGAGATGGAGTGCGCTATAGTTACTCCATGGCGCAAGTTGAGATTAAAACGCCTCTTGCCGTACTTGATGGCCTGGGGCGTCCGGGGAATTTCGGGTGGTCCAGACTGCCGCTGTTTGAGTATGATCCTAATCTGATTCGGGCGTCCCGGGGCTTGATCAACGAGTCTGATCGGTATATTATATTTTCTTCTACCCATTTGTTTATTTTTGAGATTCTCGACGGCGGCTGTTTGGGCTATATCGGCATTTCGGTGATTTCTATTAAGGATAAACAGCGAACCGCGCAAATTTTTACGGCTTCCTTTCCCTTGGGCTTATTTGAGATGCCGGCGAATAGCGAAACAGGATCCTTAAAGATTCAGCGGAAAAAGGGATTTATCAATTTTATCACCCGGGAAAAGGGAGTGCGGATTATCAAAATCGATATTCCTAAACTGGGACACCAGCGGCGGCTTCGCGGGGAGGTGGTGCTGTTTGAACCCCCGGGCGCGCAGTCCATTGTGACGAATATGCCCTGGCGCAGAGAACGGGATGCGTTCCGCTGTTCCCGGCGGTCCCCGTGGTACATTGTCGAGGGTGTGATGCAGTTTGGCACTTCCGAGGTGGTTTTTACCCGGGGCAACGCCTGGGGCATCTTCGATTGGAATCGCGGCGTCCGCCCGCACGGTCCCCATGGAGACATCCGGTATTGGGCGGCGGCCTGCGGGGCCTGCGGGGTTCGGCAGGTGGGGTTCAGCATCGGCTACGGCTCGGCGGATTCCGGGCAGGGGACCGAAAACGCCTTTTTTCTGGACGGCAAACTCCACAAACTTGACCAAGTCACGTTTCACATTTCTCCGGCCAACTGGCTCTTGCCGTGGCATTTCACCAGTAACGATAATCGGCTGGATATGATTCTCAAACCCTACCAAGAATGGCCCGATCAAAACCGGATGCTGTTTCACTCCCTCAAACGCCGGCAGGTCTGCGGCTTCTTTACCGGCAAAGTCATTCTGGACGACGGCTCTCCGCTGGAATTCCAAAACATTAACGGCTTCGCCGAACGCCGCAAAACCCGATTCTAACCTTTAATGATCGCCGCGATCATTTTGAGGGGGATCCCGCCGGTATTGGCAATGCTGTGAAACGCGCCGTTGCCGGTGATCATAGCATCCCCCGGTTGGATGGGCTTTTCTTTTCCGTTATCGTTTACCGTCCCGGTTCCTTCAAGGATGAGATAGAATTCAGTCTCATCGATATGCTGATGATAACCGATGGACGCGCCTTGGGGCAGAGTAATTTCAGCCAGCAAGTTTGTGTTCTTTTGAACCGCGCCTTTTCCTTCAACAAAGTGCGTAAAAGCCGCGGTTCCTTGGCCGTCCCGGACCTTTTCCCGGGTTTCAAGGACCATAGAATTTCTCGATATAACCATGGTTTTAGTATAGCCTATTTGAAGGCGATAGGCTAGGGTTTTCGGGTGAGGGCATAGCATTTTGGGATGGTCTTTTTTTTGAAATCCTCGTCGATAATGTGAACTTCCTGGATGCCCAGTTCCGGGAAGTCCGCCGGGTTCAGCCGAAAGCCCTTGGCGTTAACGCTGAACCACAAAACTCCCGCATCGGCGAGAACCCCCAGACTTTGCGCAATAAGCCGGGGGTGATCCCGGCGGATGTCAAGGGTGCCCCTCATTTTTTTTGAATTAGAAAAACTTGGCGGGTCCAGGATGATCAGGTCCCACTTCCGCCGGTCCTGGATTCCCCGGCGGAGAAAGGTCTCCCCCTCCGCCGCAATAAACCGATACTTAGCTGGGGCCCTGGGACCGGCGGTAAAGGCGTTTAATTCAAAATTACGTTGACCCCAAGCCAAGTAAGTGTTGGAGAGATCTACCGAATCCACCTCCGCCGCGCCCCCGGCGGCCGCGCAAACCGAAAAGGAACAGGTATAGGCGAACAAGTTAAGGACCCGTTTCCCCCGGGCTTCCCGGCGAATCTGGTCCCGGAGATTCCTTCGGTCCAGAAAAAGTCCGGTGTCGAGGTAATCGGACAGGTTTACCTGAAAGGTCAGGCCCTTCTCATGGACCTGCCGCAGGACTCCTTGATTGTTTAGTTTTTGGTATTGGTTTTTTCCGCGCTGACGTTTACGTTTTTTGAGAAACACCTGAGATTCCGGAATGTCCAGTCCCGCCGCCAAGGCTTGGGTCATTGCCTGAAGCCGCGGTTGTTCTTCGGCTTCGTCTTTTTCGCAGGGTCCTTCGTAGAAAGCCGCGGAAACGTAGGCGTCGTAGTAATCCGCGATGAGGGGAATTTCAGGAATATCCCGATCATACAGGCGGAAGGCATCGGTGCCGATACGTTTCGCCCATTTTTTCAAGTGTTTAAAACGTTTTCGGATGCGGTTTTCCAGCATCCGAGCCTGAGCTTCGGTTTTTTCCATTTAATACGTAGTTTCATCCATGGCTTCGAAGGTTTCCCGAACCTTTTGGAGCAGACCCAGCTCCCGGGTGAGGGTTTTTTCGTAATTCAAGGATTTTCCTTCAATTTTGAAGGCTTCATCCTCCCAATTTTGGATTTGCTCTAGGTTGATGAAGCGGAACCGCCGATCCTGGGCCTTTTCCGCCCAAGCGACCGCGTCTTTCCAGTAATACAGAGCCGTCTGATAACAGCTTTCCGCGATGCCGAGGCTTTCCAGATTCTGTTCTTTCCAGGGGGCGTTGAAAAAATAGGCCCTTCGTTTATTCCACTTATTGCCCAGAAAAATATACTGCTCGATGAGTTTAAGATTCAGATGCATCATAAAAAGATAGCGGTATTTTTCCCATTGAATCTCATTTTCGATGCGGGTCAGGGCGTTCAGGGGATTAGCGAAATCCGCGGTCAAGGCCCTTTCAAGCCAATAAATATTTTCCAGGGTATCCTCGGGATTTTGATCAAAGTGAATGTGATAAAGCCTGAAAAACTGCTCCTTGTACCGAATCGGATAGGCCTGGACTTCAGCGAGACCGGCAGAAAAACCGAGAAAAACAAGAAAAAAACTGATTACCCTAAGGTTCATGCTTTCAATATCGGCAGATTTTGCAATTCCTGCCATACCGCGGAGGCCGTTTGTTCCGGCGGCATCGCCGCATCGATAATAGCAATCCGCACGCCCCGGTCCGCGTACCCCGGCAAAAGGGACAGGTATTGTTTCCTCACCTGCCTTTGGAAATCCAGATATTCGTACATATCCGGGTTTCCTCGTTTTTCCACCCGCCGAACCGCTATTTCCGGATCAATATCGAAGAACAGCATCGTTTCGGGCAGAGGAAAGTCCGCATTCAACGCCCCAGGCAGTTTCTCTCCGCAGGTTATCCCTTGGTATACTAAGGAAGAAAGGATATACCGGTCCGAAATCACCAGGTCTCCTTGGGCAACCCGCTCGATAATACCCCCGGGACCGTAGAGGTGTTCACTGCGATCCGCCGCAAAAAGCCGGGCTAAGGTTTCGGGATGAACCGAATCGGCTCCCG
Organism: Spirochaetaceae bacterium; assembly: GCA_031256905.1. GTDB lineage: Bacteria > Spirochaetota > Spirochaetia > Treponematales > Breznakiellaceae > JAITHW01. The sequence continues at coordinate 7,415 of JAIRPY010000012.1, read as the reverse complement.
TTAGAATCGAGCGGATCAGCTTACCTACCGAACCGTCGGTCGGTTCAAAGGTCCCATGAAGATGGGGCCCTCCGGCTCCGCCGAAACGTCCCCGCAGGAGGCCCAGTTGAGTGGTGGTGCCGCTTCCATCCCCGCCTTCAAAGACAACAAAGTTCCGAATGAGCATAAGGTTAGACTATACAATCCGATCCCGGAAAAGGCAAGCCCGGATCATTGCCATTTCGTGAGGTCGATTTGGTTGAGCCTTTTGGCGACGACGGTTGTGCAAGAAAGATCCCCGGTGACGTTGAGCGCGGTCCTTCCCATGTCGAGAAGGGCGTCAATGCCGAGAATCAGCGCGTACGCCCCGGCCACCGCACTGCCCGCCGTAACCGGAAGGCCCACCGAATCAAGAACCAAAAGCAACATAATAGCCCCGGCGCCGGGGACTCCGGCAGTGCCGATAGACGCCAGAGTCGCGGTTATGATGATGGTTCCAATCTGAGTCCCGGAAAACCCCTGCCCCCATACCGACAGCGCGATAAAGGTCGCGCAGACCCCTTGGTAAATCGCGGTTCCGTCCATGTTGATAGTCGCGCCCAAGGGCAGAGAAAAAGAGTAGATGGTCTTCGGCACCCCGAGATTATCCGCGGCTTCCATGGTCACCGGCAGAGCACCGTTGGAACTTCGGGTGACAAAAGCGGTAATAAACGGGTCCTTTGCGTCTTTAAAGTAACGTTTGAGGTTCAGCCGGCCGTAAAATTTAACGAGACTGCCGTATACTACAATAATATGGACGGCATATCCCACAAAACAGGCTATGGTCACGGTTACCAGCGCGCCCATGACTTTTGGTCCGTTGGTTGCAAGGACCCCGGAAACCAGGGCAAGGACCCCGAAGGGCGCGTACTGCATGATTCCTTTGATAATCAGCATCATAACTTCCGCGATGCCGTCAAAGAAAGTGTAAAGCGTATCCCCGGCGCGTTTGAGCCGTTCATTTTCGGAGATCCGCAGGTACGAAACGCCGATGCCGAAGATCAAAGCGAAAAAAATCACCGCGAGAATCGACTCGTTTACGATAACCTGCGCTACGCTTGTGGGAATCATGTTGAGCAAGGTTTGGCTCATGGTGGGAGCTTTAGCTTCCCGGCCTGCCACTTCGGCAAAGTTTTCGAGGTGCGTTTGGGGCTGAAAGACCGCGCCCATAGCCAGACCAATGCCCACCGCAAAAGCCGAGGTCAGCAGATAGATCCCAATCACCCGAATACCGACCCGGCCCAGATTCGCCGGACTTACCGAGGAAGCCCCCACAATCAACGTAGAAAGGATAATCGGCATCATAATCATCTTAAGAAGCCGCACAAAAAGATCCCCGAACGGGGCAATCACAAGGATTTTTTCCTTGAAGACCAGCCCCAATACAACCCCCGCCGCCAGGCCGACAAGAATCCGATACAACAGATTAGTCTCAAAATACCAGGTATACCAACGTTTTTTAGCCATATACACTCCTTTTCTTAAACTTTTGAATTAATTGCCCCAGAGTCCCCGTTGGGCGGATCTGGCGGCTTTTTCGAGAGCTTCGAATTCGCTCTTAAACTGAAAGGGAAAGGCCGGGTACGCATACCCGTAGCCTTCCTGAATGAGCAAAGCGTTGAAACATTCGCCTGCCTCGGGGTAAATATAGGCAAGCAGACGCCCGTAATGATCCCGCAAATCCCAGTCAAAAGCCAAGTATACCGATTTGCCGAAAAGTCTTTCTTTTGTGAAATTGCTGGCTTCTATACCGAAAGGCTCGACCGGCCTATTAGGATGCACGGTTTCCGGGGTGTCCACTCCGATCATCCGGAGGGTTTCCACGGTTTTGAGTTCCGAAGGAGGATTGACAATCCGGACCCGCACGGTATCTCCATCGATATGCCCCACAACTTCCGCCCTAAGCATCCGGGAAAGGGAAGCCTCTCCGGACCGGGTAAGATTCGCCTGATCCACCCGATACAACCCGCCCGGAGACGCCGAAGCCGGATCAGCCGGAAGACTGCCCGGGGGCGCGCAGACCCCGCACGCGCCGTAGCCGGAACGAAGGGCATCCCCCAGAGTAACGGCTATCTTCGACCGGGCAAGGGAAGCACAGCCCTCAAGATGGTACTTTTTCCCCGAATTGGTGACATACACCACCGGCTCGTCCGCGGCGGTCAGGACGAAAAGGCTGGCCAGGACGATTCCCCAAACTCGCCAGGGGCTTTTTTTTATTTTCATTTTTTCTGCTCTAGGACAATATAAAACCGCAAGGCAAAAAGGCCGGGGCGGATCCGGTACTTTTCAAGGGTGTCCGGACCGCAGGTGCCGGTGCCGACTCCCCGTTGGGCCGCGTCAAGGTTGAGGGTAAAATATCCGTCCCGGATGGTATCCTGCAAATCGATGGTATGCCGGGCCTGGAGGACATTCTCCGGCTCATAGCGGCTTACGCTCATGTTGAGGGGAGCCGCCAGGTGAATACTGACCCTCGGCCCTCCGGGGCCGGCCTGGAAGACGATGCGCCGGACATCGCTCCGATTTCCGTTTTCTTGGGGGACCAGGTACGGCGTTTCAAGGCTTTCCGGGGTGTCTTCCCAGGTTCCCAAAAACGCGGCGGCTTTTCGATCCGGATAGGACTCGCCGGGTCCTGCGCCGAACCAAGTTATATTCCGATACTCCCCGGGAATCTTGGCGCAAAGCCCAACTTTCGGCAGTTCCGGCAGAGAAGAATCTATATCGAAAAGGCAGTCTACGATCGCCAGATCCGAATCCTCCGGAATCGCCGTAATTCGGGTGTACTGCCCCAGCCGGCGATCCGCGTACTCCGGCGCGGCCCCGGGCCCGGCAACCAGGACCCCGGTGTACCGCCGGGCGGGAAAGCCGTCCAGCTCGGCGGCCGACTCGGTTTCATCCCCAAGACGAAGATGCAACAAATCGAGATCAAGCCAGGGATAAAAGGCCTTGTTCCGATAGTAAAACGCGAAGGCCGGATCCCCCCGCAAATGACTGTAGAGCTTTAGGCCGTCGTTTTCGGTGGGAGGGCGGAAAAGGGACGGCCTAAACCGATCAACCCAAGTCTCCCGGTCCTGCCGGGAAACCTTACCGCGAGAAACCATCCGGAGCGGAGCTTCCCGCAAACGCCGCTCCGCGGAGCAGATCACAAACCCCGCCTCTGCCCAGGGGGTTTTCTGCTTCAGCCGGAAATCTCCATGAAAGTATACTGTCCCGGGGTGAAAAAGAATCTCCTTTGGGGCCGGAATAAAAATATCCTCCCGGGCTCCTGGACCGAGGGCTGGAGGAATCAACGTTCCCTGGGCGAGAATCTCCGTATCGGAACATACTTTCCAGCAAAGTTCCACGTTTTCCAGGGCCGAAAAGTCGAACCGGTTCTCCAGGGAAAAGCCGTAGGGATCCTCCGGCCGGGGCGTAAGACGGATCGGCCCGAAGACCTGCTTGCATTCGGCCATCGCCGGCTTGGGAGTCTGATCCGGAAAGAGGAGACCGTTCAGGCAGAAGTCGTAATCCGATGGGCTGTCCCCGAAATCTCCGCCGTATTTCCAGTATTTCCTGCCCTGGTCATCGAAAGCTTCCAGCCCCTGATCAATCCAATCCCAGATAAAGCCGCCTTGCAAGCCCGGATGGGTTTCAATCGCCTCCCAGTAATCCGCGAGACTGCCGTTAGAATTACCCATCGCATGGGAATATTCTACCATAATAAGGGGCCGATAATCCTGCCGGTACTTGGAAAAGTCCTTGAGCAGGGTAATGGCCGGGTACATGGGGCTGATAATATCCGTAATCTCCCGCCCCCGATTGAGAGAATCCAAGCTGTAACCCCCGTCGGAACAGGCGCCTTCGTAATTTACCGGCCGAGTGGGATCCGCGCTGTGAAGCCAAGCGGACATCATTGCATGATGGGGACCTTTGCCGCATTCATTTCCCAAGGACCAAATAATAACCGACGGATGATTCTTATCCCGTTGGAACATCCGCTGAATCCGGGAAGTATACGAATAGGACCACGCCGTATCCCGGCAAAGCTGATGGTAAAAACAATGATGCTCGACATTCGCTTCATCCAGAAGATAAATCCCATAGCGGTCGCAGAGATCGTACCAACGCTCGTCGTCCGGATAATGGCAGGTCCGGACCGCGTTAAAATTATGCCTTTTAAGGAGCTTAATATCCCGCACCATGGATTCTGTCGAAAGAGTCTTGCCGGTTTTTTCGTCATGTTCATGCCGGTTTACGCCCTTGATCAAGGGCGCCTTGCCGTTGATTCGCAGTTCCCGGTCCTCCACAACCACATTCCGAAAGCCCGTCAAAAACCCCGCGTTCCCGATAGACCGGCCCTTCCGGAAGACCCTTAGGCCCAAAACATACAGATTCGGACTCTCGCTGGACCAAGGCTTGGGCGAATCCAAGGTAAGCTTCAGGTCCGCGCGATGGGCGTTCATCCGGTAATCCGGCTCGAAAGTATGTTCCCCCGCAAGAAGGGGGGGGCCAAAATTCGCAACGATCCTCTCGGCCTCGGCCCTGGACGCGGGAAGGGTAAAGGGATACAAAACATACTCGATGCTGAAGGCTTCGGCCTCCGCCTGTTTCACCCTAAAATCCCCAAAACTATTGCTCAAAGGCAGATTCCCCCCGAGGGTCAGAGACAAAGTAAATTTGCCCTGCCCTCCGGCAATAGTTCCCGGCAGAACTTCAATATCCTCGATGTAGCAGTCCTCGGTAGCGTAGAGAAAAACGCTCCGATGAGGACCCCCAAACCACCACTGATCCTGATCCTCAATGTACGAAGCGTCAGAATACCGAACAATTTTCAGCGCAATAGTCTGCTCCGGGGAGTCCGCGAGAAAGGGCGTAATATCGTACTCCGAAGGAAGCCGAGTATCCTTGCCCGCGCCGGCAAACTGGCCGTTTACATACACCAAACAACAGCTTTCCGCAGACCCGACATGAAGCGTCACCCGTTTCCGGCTCCAGTCTTGGGGAAGGGTGAAGGTCCGCCGGTACAGCCCCGTAGGATTATCCCGAGGCGTCCGGGGCGGCTCAGCCTGATAGGGCATCTGGACGTTGGTGTAATGGGGTTTGTCCCAGCCCTGCCGAGTCCACGTGCCGGGAACGGTTATATCCGCCCAATCCTTCACCGAAAACGAAGGCGAAACCCAATCCGGCTCGCCTTGGGAGTTCAAGTCCTGAAGAGGATTGTCCGCCAGCTTAAACCGCCAAGTTCCATCCAAAGAACGATACCAGGGATTCGCCGCCAGGTCCCGAAATTCCGGTCCGGCCACCGCGTCCAAAAGCGCATCCGGCAGAGACGGAAAGGGCAAAAGCGGAGAACTCATCGGCCGACGGTTCAGACTCTGTATTTCAGGATTTTCCCATATAAAAGGAATCGATGTAATCGAAGGAATTGATTTCTTCATAAAAATATAATACTATATATACCCTATTTGTCAATATCCGGAAAAACCGTCCTCCCGATTTTAGCACAATTCCTTTATTTCAGTTCGGCCCAAGGACGTATAAAATAATAATACATATCGTTCTAGTTATGTCTCAATATTTTATAAAAATCCTTAGGCAATATATCTTTTCCTATAAAAATATGGTTATATTTTTCTATAAAAATTTTCATTTTTATTTCATAAAATAGCTCTAAGGTTTCAACGAAATTATTAAGGTTCTCTAAATAGCCAAACCCCGGATGAAATACGCTAAAATTATTTTTAATGAATACCGATAAAATATTTTTTATTGTTTCTTTGTCATTTTTTAAATAATATAAGCAGGATTCCATTGTTATATCCTGAATAAATCGAGTATGAAAACAAAATTTCAGCGCATATTTATTCATAATATTGATGCCCTTACCTTTTTTATGTATAGGGTAAAAAAATTGAGAAACAATTTTTTCTAGATCTTGATATTCTATTGCGCTTTCTCCAGCATAAAAATTACAGCCCGAGGTATCTTTTTTATGATAAATTCCTGGGGGCAAAATTATTATAAAGAAACTTTCCATACCCATAATTTATTATACGAAAAAGGTATTATAGAAGCAATTGTTTTTTCCCATTGGAACATAATCGGTGTTTCCCTTTTAATAATTTAAAGCCAATTTTAGGACAAAGGGCGCAAAATGTGCCGGAGAAAAACCGCACCCTTGCGCCTGCGGTAAAGGCGCGGTATCGATGCCTGCGGTCTTTTTGCGTCCTGAAATTTTAGAAAATAGAGTAAAAAATGTTTGACAAAGGTATAAAAATGGAATATTATAGAAACAATAGGAGAATGTATATGAATATCGGTATTATTGGCTATGGAAGTATGGGAAAAATGATCCTTGAGAAATTCATTGAGACAAAATCCGTAGAACAATCGAAGTTGTTTGTCTCAAATAGAACTTATAAAAAAATAATGGATTTGAATAACTATTATCCCCAATTGAATATTTGTGAGAATAATATAGAGCTTGTAAAAAATGTTGATATTATATTTATTTGTGTGAAACCATTGGAAATAAAAGTATTATTATCTGAAATAGTTAATGATATAAGAAATACCTGCCATATTATTTCATTAAACGGCAGTATTTTATTTAAGCGATTAGAACAAATAAGTATAAACAATAAAATATCAAAAATTATTCCCGTGTTATGGTTGAGGTAAATAAATCGGTAACATTAATTTGCCACAACGATAATGTAAATTGCAATGATAAGAATAATATAAAGAAGTTGTTGGAATGTTTTGGAAGTGTTACTGAAATAGCCGAATCTGAAATAGGCATGGGTTCTGAATTAACAAGTTGTATGCCCGGATTTATAGGGGCAATATTTAAGGTTATAACGGACGAAGCTGAAAAATACACCGCGCTGGATAAGAAACAAATTATACAAATGGTTATAGAGACGGTATATGGAACCGGAAAATTATTATTAGAAAAAGAGATGACCTTTGATAACTTAATAGACCGGGTGGCAAGAAAGGGAGGAATAACGGAAGAAGGCGCAAAAATTATAGGGGAAAAATTGCCTGAAATAATAAATGAAATGTTTATAAAAACCTTAGAAAAAAGGAAAACAATAACAGAAAAAGCGCAAAAAGAATTTGTGTAAAAAGGACAACTGCGTCTAACACACGGTATACGCTCCGGCGGGGACAAGCCCCGCCTTCGGGGTTCCGGATGGCTAGGTCATTCGTTACGCTTATTCCCACACTGCTCTCCACCCGCTTTTTTGCGCCCTAAAACCATGTGGTGGTTTTAGGGCGCAAAAATGTTAAATGCAAAAAAAATTTCTCAATATTTTTGCATTTAAAGCGTAAAAAAAGGAGCGAAGGGCTTGACAAAAGGAAGTAAAATTATTAAAAAGATATAAATACTAGGATTATATTCAGGAGGATTACAA
>JAIRPY010000054.1 GCA_031256905.1 Spirochaetaceae bacterium | reverse complement strand
AGTCCGGCGGTATCAAGCGCGGCGTCCGAGGGGCTTATGCCTTCACAGCCCGAAAGGGCAAGGGCGCAAGCCCAAGATAACACCAGCGCAAGGGCCGGAACAAAACTTCTTTTCATGCCCGCCCCCTTTAGTAAGCGACCGTGTAGGTCTGGCCGTTAAAGGTGAGCGACTTCGCCTTGAAATAATGCCCGCTAACCGCGCCGTCATCTTGGAGGTGTCGCCCGTGAGCGTAACCCTCGCGCCAATCACCAGCCCCGGCACCGTCCGCATAAGGCGGCTCAGGCTCTTGATGTGATAGACGTTGTAACCGTCCTGCACCGCGAGGCTACCGTTGACAATAGCCAGCACTCCCGAAATGGTTACGGCGGAGAGGTCGCTGACCGGGTCTCCCGCTTCCGGCAAGCCGTGGGACGAGGGTCCCTGTCCAGGTCCGCCCCAGCCCGCGAAGGCCGAGCCTGCCGCCGCGCACGCAATAACGGCGACAATCAAAAACTTCTTCATACTATATCCCTTGCGGTCTTCTCTCGAAACTACGTTGAGAGTTCCCGCCGTCTCAGATTTCCCCGCTCTACGGCGGAGTTATGAATAGGATACGGAATGAAGGCGCGAAAAACGGGGGAGGGGGTTGACAAAACAATGCCGGCGGATAAAATACTTCTATATATCTTAAAAAAGATGGGGTGAAAAATGCCTATTGAGACTAAGAATATAGGTGAGCTAAAAAATTATAAGTTTTTCGTGCCGTCATATCAACGCGGTTATCGCTGGACAGAACAAGAGGTAACTGCCCTATTTGATGACGTTTCCGAATTTCCAGCAGAAGGCGGTAAACGTTACTGTATCCAACCGTTAATCGTAAAACTCCGTAGCGATGGTTCATTTGAAGTGGTCGACGAACAACAACGACTAACTACAATTTATATCTTCATGAAAATAGCGGCACAAGAGATTAAGTCGGCTATTCCGCCTTTTACACTGGAATACGAAACCCGTAAAGACAGCGCCGTATTTTTAAAATCACTGTCCGATGATACAGATTTCGAAGAAAAAAAGCAAAAAAATATAGATTATTTTCATATAGCTTCCGCCTATAAAACAATCAATGGCTGGTTTGACAAGCAACATGACAAGTCAGTTGCTATACAAAAGCTAAACACAAAAATACGGGAAAGCGTTTTTTTTATTTGGTATGAGATACCTGCTGAAAATGACCCTATAATTATGTTTACAAAAGTGAATCTGGGAAAAATACCGCTGACCAATGCGGAACTCATAAAAGCCTTGCTTTTAAATAAAGATAACTTTAACATGGATAGTGCTGATAAAGATAAACAATATCCTGAAATCTATAAACGGCAATCCGAAATTTCACTTGCATGGGACAAAATTGAACAAGGGTTGCGGAATAATTCTTTTTGGTATTTCCTTAACGAAAAAGAACGAAGTGGCACAAGGATTGATATGCTGTTCGAATTGCTGGCAAACGAAAAGAATTCCGCATTTTCCGCCGAAAACCGGATATCGCATAATCAACATTATTTCTCATTTTTGGTTTTTTCGGCCGCTATGGATGCCGAACCTGATAAAGCGGGTTTTGTGAAAAATTTATGGAGTGAAGTTGAAAAACTGTATGCCGAATTCCATGATTGGTATATTGATTTGGATAAATACCACATAATAGGCTATCTTATCACGGCAGGAACAGATATTGCCGATGTGTTTGCGCTAACGCGCAACAAGCGAAAAAGCAGTGTGATGAAAGAACTGGTAGAAAAGGCTAAAAAACTGACAGGTCCTTATAACAACCTGACCGATATTTATTATGATAATAAAAATGACCGCAAACAGATTCGCAAACTTCTACTGGCGTTTAATATTGCGACGCTGGTGTGCAAAAGTGAAAAACAATATCGTTTTCCTTTTGATATTTATAAAGGTGAAACAGGAGATAGAATAAAATGGGATATTGAACATATTCATGCGACTGCTGACGATACTGGTGAAGCAGATGATTTGTTGTGGAATTTGACTCTACTGGATTGCGGAACAAATCGAAACCCCAAATATGCGTGTAAGACGTTTGATGAAAAGCGCAAGATTATCATTGAGCGTGAAGCAAAAGGATTATTTGTGCCGTTATGTACAAAGAACGTTTTTCTAAAGGTTTATTCCATGAATATAAAAGATATGTCTAAATGGGAAAATGACGATAAGAAGGACTATATCACAGCAATAAAAAACATACTCGATTCTTTTTTTGAGGGAGGATTTATAAAATGAGCGAATATAGTATTGAAACACTGTTTGAATTACTTAACAAGTATAAAGTTGAAGTGCCTATTGTGCAGCGCGATTATGCTCAAGGAAGGCACGATAGTCATACGAAAATGGTACGCGACAATCTGCTAAAAGATATGGAATCCGCAATTTTACGCGAAACACCGCCGCTTGACCTTAATTTTGTATATGGCAAAGCGGAAAACGGCAAATTTATACCTATAGATGGACAACAGCGGTTAACCACGCTTTTTTTGCTACATCTGTACGCTTTTTACAATGATGATTCGAAAACAGAATTATTGCAAAAATTCACGTACGAAACACGTACGAGTTCCCGTGTTTTTTTAGAGAAATTAACGCAAAAACGTTCTATGGTTTTTATTTCAAAGGTATCGCCTTCTGAGGAAATTGAGGATTCTGAATGGTTTGTTTCCGGATGGAAATATGACCCGACCATACAATCAGTCCTTACTGTGCTTGATGATATTAAAACCGTTTTTGGCGATATAGAAAATCTTTCGCAGTATCTATTAAATAATGAATTTAAACCTATAGTTTTCAAATTTTTGGAAATGAAAGACCTTGGAATGGAAGACAGTTTATACATAAAACTCAATGCGCGTGGGAAACCCCTCTCGTCTCTTGAAAATTTCAAGGCGCGTTTGGTAAAAAGATTACAAGGACTCAATCTTTCATTTACAGCAGAGTTTGAACAACTTTTTGATGGTAAATGGACAGACCTTTTCTGGTCAAACAACAAAGAAGACTTTGACAAGGATTATCTGGTATTTTTCGGTGTTCTCCTCAGAAACAAAGGAATATGTCAAGATGACGCTGAATGGTCCAACACGCTTGACTATGAAAAGATTGATACAGAAATATATGAAACAGCATTTTATATGTTGAATTTCGTGAGTGATAATCCAGACAGAGAAAATGTATACCAGCTTGTTTTTAATGCATTGAGAGAGAATCGTACCTTTCAGGACAGGGTGTTATTTCATGCTATTTCTACCTATTTGTATATGGCAAAAGGCGTAGGCAGCGGCTCATTTACACAATGGCTGCGTATTCTCCAAAATATGACGCGCAACTCTCAGATTGATAATAATGAAAGATACAGAAGCTCCATTAATGGTGTGAATAAACTCGCGGACAACTGGAGTGGATTGCTTGAATATTTTTCAGAAGACGGAAATGCTATGGGTTTCAATCAAGAACAAATAGACGAAGAGCGAAAAAAAGCGAAAATTATTTTACAGAATACGGATTTTGCGGAGGTAATATATATAGCAGAGCGGCATCCTTATTTTAGCGGTCAGATACGTTCCGCGCTTTATCTTGCAAAAAATAACAACGGAGTATATGATAAGAACACTTTCTTGAGATACTGGGAAAGTATTTCTGCATTGTTTGGTGCCAAAGGTTCAAAATACGGACATATTTTGCGGCAGGCATTGCTTGCATTGGGGAATTATACTCTGTCTGTAGGAGAATACAAAACATTATGCGTAGACGACGCAAGCGAAGCCGCAAGTACACCTAGTTTGAAACGGCTTTTTTCAAATAATAATGATGTTGTTAAGTGTTTTCTGGACAAACTTAATTCGACTGATGATTTCGAGAGCCAATTGAAAACCATTGTTAAAAATTCAACTGTTCCTAAAAATGATTGGCGGCATTACTTTATCATGTTTACCGAATTATTCACATGGATGAGCGCATCCCATTTGCGTCTTCGAGAAGTTCAAAATGAAATGTTTATTATACCAAATAAAGCATCTAACGGACACATTTATGATGTATTCCTTTCGGCGTTATACCTGACATTAAAGAAAAAGAATATCAATTCGTGGTTTGATGAAAATTTAGGAACGTGGGCAGACCGCTACCTATGTGTTGACAATTTAATAATACATTCAAAACAACACAAAATATCTATCAGTGATACAGAAAATAAAAAAGTATTTGAAACCCAAACAGACGATCCTGTAAATGAGGCGGCGCAATATTTAAATACGTGTCTATCTGCGTACTTTGTTGTCAGTTAGCTGTATCACCAAATCTATCTTTCATTTCTTGCCGCTTCTCCTGCCCTCTCTGCCAGCCGGGGGTTCCGTCTTCTTCAACAGCGGCGGCAGGCGCGGGATTATCCGCCTTGCCTTTCGCCGCCGAAACGCCGATACACACGCCAAGCCCTACCAGCAAAACGGCGGCAAGGGTAAAAAGAACGATTTTGAACCGGTTATTCAGTTTAACTGAAACAACCATTCCCACACGGCAGTCGGCGGGGGTCGGTATGGCGCGGATTTTGCCGTCATTAAAGAGGACTATGCTTTTCGGTTCCCCTACCTGTACGATAACTCCTTTCATAAAGTCTCCTCGTTAAACGACTGCGGCACAAAGGAATACACATACGGATAATCCCCCTGTGAAAGTATGATGAGAGCCGCGATATATTGGCGGTATTTTTCCAGCGCCTTGCGGGGAAAAGTCTCGGCAAGGCGGGTAACCGGCAGTTGGCGTTTTGAGAGCGTATCGGACAACAGTCCGGGCGATTGCCGCACGGCTTCCGCTATGCGCTGGCAGACGGCGCGGGAGCGGGCTTGTTTGGGGCAAGTTTTGAGTAATGCCGCCCATGAAAAACCCCATGCCGCAAATTCGCCGTTCACCGCCTCAATTTCGAGGCGCAAGTTTTTTTCTTCTTCGGCGCGGTTAAACGCTTCAATCGCGGCGCCTGTTTCCCATAAGTTGCTTGCAACTAAAGTATCTTTTTCTTCCGTCTTGGCGGACAATGAAAAAAGATGTTTTTGCGCGGCGATCTCCTGCCGAGCGTTGTCAATCAGGCGGTTGCGGATAACCGCCGCCGCGTATTGGATAAACGCGCCGCTGTCAGGATTATAGGTTTTAACGCTGTGGGCAAAGGCAAGCATGGCATCGGTGAGGTTGTCAGCCCTCGATTGTCCTTTGAAAAAGACGCTGGACACGCACTTTTTGATAAAGGGCATATAGTCATGGAGCAGAGTATTCAAGGCGCGTTTATCCGTCCGGGCAAGTTCCACCCGCGCTGTCAACTGTCCTTGAGAGGTTTGATTTGTTAAAATCAGCTCGTTTTCCATTAAAACCCGCTCTACCTCCTCTTTTTTATCGGGAAAGGTCCCGCCGGACTATGAGACCCGCCGGCAACCCAAGAACCGTCCCGCTTGCTTGGGGCTTGGTGTGCTGAGTTAGGTTTTTTGGAGGGATGCCCTCTTCCAGGGGGGGTGGGGGACTGGTCCCCCAAACTTTTTGGCTTTGCCGGCTTGGTCAACCTTCTGACCAAGTCCATGGCAGACCTCGCAATTATCGGAATGGACTTGCTCTTGGTGGGCTGGGTTTTCCCCGCTTTTTACTCCGCGGGCCCTGTTTTGAAGTACCCTCACCTGCCTCGAAACAGGGTTTTCCTCACTTTTTACTCCGCAGACCCCGCTTTTTTCCCCGCGGGCCCTGCTTTGAAGTACCCTCCGTCGCCTCAAAACAGGGTTTTCCCCGCTTTTTACTCCCCAGGCCCCGCTTTTTTCCCCGCGGGCCCTGCTTTGAAGTACCCTCCCCCGCCTCGAAACAGGGTTTTCCGCGCTTGTTACTCCGCACGCCCCGCCTTTCCCACCTCGTCGCCATCCCGCACGTACCCTCCCCCGCCTCGAAACAGGGTTTTCCTCGCTTTTTACTCCCCAGGCCCGGCTTTTTTCCCCGCGGGCCCAGCTTTGAAGTACCCTCCCCCTCCTCGACACAGGGTTTTCCGGGCTTTTTTCTCCGCTGTCCGCGCTTTGTTCCCCGCGGGCCCGGCTTTGAAGTACCTACCCCCGCCTCGAAACAAGGTTTTCCTCGCTTTTTACTCCGCAGGCCCCGCTTTTTTCCCCGCGGGCCCTGCTTTGAAGTACCCTCCGTCGCCTCGAAACAGGGTTTTCCTAACATGTTACGACTCAGGACCCGATATGTACACCGCGCGCCCCTCGATGAAGAACCATCAGTCCCCTCGAAAAAGGGTTGTCCCGGCTTTTTACTCCGCAGGCCCCGCTTTTTTCCCCGCGGGCCCCGCTTTGAAGTACCCTCCGTCGCCTCGAAACAGGGTTTTCCTCGCTTTTTTCCCCGCGGGCCCTGTTTTGAAGTACCTACCCCCGCCTCAAAACAGGGTTTTCCCCGCTTTTTACTCCGCAGGCCCCGCTTTTTACTCCGCAGGCCCTGTTTTGAAGTACCCTACCCCGCCTCGAAATAAGGTTTGCCCGGCTTTTTACTCCGCGGGCCCCGCTTTTTTCCCCGCGGGCCCTGTTTTGAAGTACCCTCCCCCGCCTCGAAACAGGGTTTTCCCCGCTTTTTACTCCGCGGGCCCTGCTTTGAAGTACCCTCCCCCGCCTCGAAACAGGGTTTTCCTCGCTTTTTACTCCGCGGGCCCGGCTTTCGGCAGGGCCGGGGGATTGATTCAGGATTGTTTCTTAGGGAGTAAGGCCGGTTCCGCACTGTTCCAGAAACCGCCGGGCCCTATTCGGCTGGGAGTAAAAGTGAAAGTGAGGAAATCCGGCAAAAAGATGGGTCCCTCCGTGGATGCCGGGCCAAGTTTCCCCGGAAACCGGTTTGCAGGCGGTAAAGTCTTCGCCGGGATTATCGCTCTCCCAATAGTGAAATTCATGCCCTGGAAGAACCTCGTCTTTCCGGCACAGAAGAGTGTCCTTCCGGGCGGTATAAGAAGCGTAGCCGAAGCGGACTAAATGGTCCTGGGGCCGGCAGGACCCGGGAAGAACTCCGGCCAGGGGATGCCGGTTCCCGGCTTTATCAATGAGTTCCTGATGAAGATACATAAAACCTCCGCATTCGGCGATGCAGGGCAGGCCCGACAATACCGCCTCCCGCAGGTCCCGGCGGAGACCCTCGTTTTCCGCCAAGGCTTTGCCGTAGAGTTCCGGATACCCTCCGCCGAGGATCAAACCATCCAAATCCGTCGGAAAAGGGTCTTCCAAGGGGCTAAAGGGCACCAGGTCCCCGCCGAACTTCTTCAGCAGATTCAGACTGTCTTCATAATAAAAACAGAAGGCCTTATCCCGGGCAATTCCAATGCGTTTTTTCTTTTTTATCTTTACCGGCTCTTCTTCAAAAACTTCCAGGGCCGGGGCGGACCGGGCTATATTTTCGATACTTTCCAGATCGACAGTTTTCGTCATAGCCTCGCCGAGGCTTTCTATTTTTTCCCGGACATTCTCCAGTTCCAGGGGAGTAATGAGCCCCAGATGCCGGCTTTCGATGCGCCATTCTTTTTCGTCCGGCAGAAACCCGAGAACCCTTAGGCCGGTTTCGCTTTCGATGAGGGAGCGCATACCGGCATATCGTTTTGGATTCAGCCGATTCAGAATCACCCCCCGGATTCCGCTGGGTTCTCGGAAGGTGTTTAGGCCATGGATTCGGGCCCCCAGAGAAACCGACAGGGCCCGGCTGTCCTCCACGAGAATTACCGGAGTTTCGGTAACCCGGGCCAAATCCCAGGAGCTGGCCTGGGTTGTGACCCCTCCGAGGCCGTCGTAAAAGCCCATGGCCCCTTCCAAGACCGCCAGGTCCCGGCCTCGGGTATGGTCGTAGAGCAAACGGCAGACTCTGGAAGGATCAAAAAGAAATAAGTCGAGATTAGCCGAAAAAAGGCCGGTAATTTCTCGGTGGAACATAGGGTCGATGTAATCGGGCCCCCCTTTAAAAGGGGCGGGAATCCGGTTTCGGCGGATCAGGGCCTGTAACAAGCCGCATGTAAAAGAAGTTTTTCCCGAACCGCTCGAACTTCCGGCAACGCACAGCCGGGGAATATTCACCTGCATACTCTATTCTTGTTCCTTCTTTGCCCCCCTTGTCAAGGGAAGAGTCCTGGATTAAAGTAAGACTATGCGATACATCCGATATATAAGGATTTTTTTTTGTTTGTTTGCGGGGACCGCGATTTCTCTGCCGGGATGGGCTCAGTCGGGGGCCCCTTCAGATGTTACATCCCTTATCGGCTTAACTTTGGAGGAACTTTTCGCGCGGTTCGGCTTTCCCCAATCGGTATATGCGGTTCGGGGCCTGGAAGCTTGGCAGGACGACGTGGTCTTTATCTATCAGGACCGGGATTTTTATATTTATAAAAATCGAGTGTGGCAGGTAGAAGTCAAAAACGCCTACGGGATAAAGATCGGGGATCCCCTCCGGAATGTAAGCCGAACCTTAGCGGATGCCGCGATGTATGAAAATTATCTCTTGGCCCCCCTGCCGAGCCGGTCGTGGCCCCTGACGTTGCGGGTTAATTTCGATCATAATCAGGCGGTGTCGGCTATTTTTGTGTATCGATCCGATTTTTAGGAGGGACCATGGCAGACCTCTGCCTTTGTTTAACCGGGAAAACCCTAGCCAAGGATCTTGAAATTCTGAAGAAGTATCAGAAGTACGCCGACCTGGCGGAATTACGGGTGGACTGCCTTGAGCCGGATGAACGGCTTTTGATTCGGCGGTTCCCCGGGCTGGCCGGGATTCCGGTGATTCTGACGATTCGCCGGGACCTGGACGGAGGCTATTACTCCGGCGGCGAGGGTTCGCGAATCGCGCTTTTCGCGAAGGGCCTCACCTTCGCAGACGAGAACCGCCAGCGGAATTTCGCCTATGTGGACTTCGAAGAATACCTGCAAGTTCCCACGTTGGATGAAGCCGCCCGGACCTGCGGCGCGAGAATCATCCGTTCCTACCATAACATGACCGGCGTCGACGAAAACCTCGGAGAACGGCTCCGGAATTTACAGCAAACCGGAGATGAACTGGTTAAAGTTGCGGTATCCCCCCAAACCTTCGAGGATGTGGTCCGAATCTTCAAAGCCGGCAGAGAAACGTTGAGTTTAGAGAAAATCCTCATCGGCATGGGACCCCTGGGGGGACCCACCCGGATTCTCGCGGAATTGATGGGCTCCCGCATAAGCTACGCCTCGGTGCAGGACGACCCGGACCTGCCGGCTCTGGCCCTAGGGCAGTTTTCGCCCCGGGAACTTTCCGAAGATTTTCGGTTCCGGAGCATTACTTCCAGGACTCGGCTTTTCGGCATAATAGGCTATCCTCTGCAGGTAACTTCCAGCCCCGGATTTTTCAACGCCCTTTTTAAGAAACAGAATAGGGATGCGGTCTACGTTCCCTTTCCCGCGGATACGGTCGAACCCGTTTTGGAATTGGCGAAATTGATAGACCTTCAGGGGCTGTCGATTACGGTCCCCCACAAAACCGCGATTCTTCCCCATTTGCTTGAGGCCTCCCAGCAGGTTCAGAATATCGGCGCGTGCAATACCATCGTAACCAGTCCCGAAGGCTGGAAAGGCTACAATACCGACGCTCAAGGTTTTTCGGATTCCCTCCTGCATTTCCTGGGAGAAAAAAATCTGCGGGGGAAAAAAGCGACGATCATCGGCGCGGGAGGAGTCGCCAAAGCCGTGGCCTCGGAGGTGCATCGCCTCCATGGAAAAGCTCTGATTCTCAACCGTACTCCCTGGCGGGCCCAGGAACTAGCCCAAAAGTACCATTTTTCTTGGGGCGGTACAGAAGACATCCATAGCATCAAGTTAATGGATAAGTTCGCGGATCTTATTATCCAAACCACATCCGCCGGCATGGAAGGCCATGAAAACTCTCCGGATCCGTTGGAAAATTACCGCTTTACCGGGCGGGAAAAGGTGATGGACCTAATCTACAAACCGGAACGAACCGTCTTCTTAAAACGCGCCGAAGCCCAGGGATGCTCGGTTCTCAACGGGGCAGATATGCTCATCCGGCAGGCAAAATTACAATACGAGTATTTTTTCAATACCGAATTCCCGGAATCTTTAATAAAAGATAATGAAAAAGGATAATGAAAAAGGATAATGAAATGTATACAGAACGAAACAAAGAATTACATTTTAAGCATCCCGGAAGCGAGTATCGGGGCGCGCCCTTTTGGGCTTGGAACACAACCCTGGACTCCCAAGAACTCCTTTGGCAAATCGAGAGGCTTCAGGAAATGGGCTTTGGAGGATTCCACATCCACGGGCGGACCGGCCTCGGCACCGCCTATTTAAGCGAAGCCTACATGGAAAAGGTCCGGATATGTATCGAAAAAGCCCGAGCCAAAGGGATGCTGGTCTGGCTCTACGACGAAGACCGATGGCCCTCCGGCGCGGCCGGCGGACTGGTTACCCGAAATCCCCAGTACCGCATCAAGCACCTGCTGGTAACCCGGAGGCCCTACCAAACTTCCGGGGGACTTGGGGGATTCGCCGACCGGGAATCCGCAATCCGCAGTGAAAACGGAAGGCTTCTCGCAGTGTTCCGCATCGTCCTGGACCAAAAGGGCTTTCTGAAGGAATACCATCGCGTTCCGGAGGATCTTCCTCCGGAAAAATCTGAGGCCTTTACTCTTTACGCATATGTCGAAACTAATCTTCCAAGCCCCTGGTATAACTATCAGACCTATGTCAATACTTTGGACCCAGGGGCCATCCAAGAATTTATCAAAATCACGCATACAAAATACGAAGCTTGGTTTGCCCGGGATTTTGGAGGGCTTATTCCGGCGATATTCACCGATGAACCCCAATTCACCCGGAAGGGAATGTTACATTCCGGGCAGGACGAACAGGATGTCCTCCTTCCCTGGACTGACGATATTCCCAAGACCTTCAGCGAGGCCTATCCGGGAGAGGATCTAATTGGGGGCCTCCCGGAACTGCTTTGGGAACTGCCCGGCGGCGCAATCTCGACGATAAGGTATCATTACCATGACCACCTAGCCGAACGTTTCGCCCAAGCCTTCGCGGATCAATGCGGCGCGTGGTGCGAATCCCGAGGGCTTATGCTCACAGGCCACATGATGGAAGAACCAACCCTCGAAGGCCAGACCCGGGTTTTAGGCGAGGCGATGCGCTCGTACCGGTCCTTCCACCTGCCGGGCATCGATATCCTCTGCGACCGCCGGGAATTCACCACCGCAAAACAAGCCCAATCCGCGGCCCGGCAGTACGGCCGACCCGGGGTGCTTTCGGAACTCTACGGCGTAACCAACTGGGACTTCGATTTCCGGGGACATAAACTGCAAGGAGATTGGCAGGCGGCCCTGGGAGTTACGGTTCGAGTTCCTCATCTCGCCTGGGTCTCGATGCAGGGAGAGGCAAAACGGGATTATCCGGGAACCTTCAATTATCAAGCCCCCTGGTACAAAGAATATCCCTACGTGGAGGATCACTTCGCCCGGCTTGCTTCGGTCTTAACCAGAGGAAAAGCGGTAGTCCGCCTTGGGGTGATTCATCCCATCGAAAGCTACTGGCTTCACTGGGGATGCCGGGAAAATACCGCCGACCTTAGGGAAGCGATGGAACAGGCTTTCCAAAACCTCTGCGATTGGCTTCTGCGGGGAACAATAGATTTCGATTACATCTGCGAATCCACCTTACCGGCTCTCCTTCCCGCCGGGCAAAAAGAAAAAAAGTTTCGAGTCGGCGAGATGGCGTACGATGTGGTCATCGCGCCGGGGCTTGAAACAATACGTTCCAGCACCCTGGAACGCCTCGAAGCCTTCCGGTCTGCCGGAGGACGCATCATCTTCCTTGGGGACCCCCCGGATTATGTTGACGCCCGCCCCAACCCCCGAGCAAAATCCCTTTGGGAGCGATGCGAAACCCTCCCGTTTGAACGCTTCAAGATTCTCCAAGCCTTGTCGGTCCTTCGGGATATAGAAATTCGGACCCCCGACGGCGTCCTTGCCGATGGGTTCTTGTATCAGCTTCGGGAAGAAGGAGATGACCGATGGCTTTTTATCGCTCCGGCGGATAATCCGCCTAATCCGGACCTGCCCGAAGGCAAAGATCTGCGGATCCGCCTGCCCGGCGAATGGACCCTCGTAGAATACGATACTATTACCGGCGAAACCGCGCCCCTCCCGGCAGAATATAAAGCCGGACAGACCATCCTCAACCGCCGATTCTACGGCCACGACTCCCTCCTCCTCAAGCTCAAAAACGGCTTGTGCCCGGAAGTTCCGGCTAAAACTCAGAAGTTACATCGAAAAGCCCGGCTCTTCATCCAGGATCCCGTACCTATCGCGCTTTCCGAAGCCAACGTTCTCCTGCTGGATCAGGCGGAATACGTCTTAAACGCCGGAGAATGGCAGGAAAGGGAAGAAATTCTTCGGGCCGACGCAAGGCTTAAACAAGAACTGGGCTTTCCCCGGGGCGGCGCAAAAGCCCAGCCTTGGGTCGAAAACGATAAGTCCACGCCCCATACAGTTCGGCTTCGCTATGAATTTAAGAGCGAAATTCCCATAACCGGCGCGTTTCTCGCCCTGGAAAGGGCCGAAGAAACCGCCATAAGCCTCAACGGCGTCTCCGCCGGAAAGATTCAGGGTTGGTATGTGGATAAAAGCATCGGAACCGCGCCGCTACCGGAAATCAAAGCCGGCAGGAATGTGCTGGAACTGACTCTTCCCTACGGCCGGACAATCAATCTGGAACCCGGGTATCTTCTGGGGGATTTCGGCGTAACCGTGAGGGGCCTCCGCTCGGTCCTGACCGAACCGGTCCGATCCCTCGCTTTTGGGGATATTACCCGGCAGGGCTTGCCTTTTTACGGCGGCAATATCGGCTATAAGCTGGAAGCCGAAAGCCGGGGCGGAAGTCTCGCCATTACCGCTTCCTGCTACCGGGGTCAGCTTCTGAAGGTTCTCGTGGACGGCCAAGGCCGAGGCATCATCGCCTACGCTCCCTACCGGCTTGAAATTCCCCATCTCCCGGACGGTTTGCATCAGATCGAGCTGATTTTCTTCGGTAATCGGATTAACACCTTTGGTCAGCTTCACGCGAATATGCGGGGGCCCGGCTGGTGGGGGCCCGATTCCTGGCTCACCCAGGGACCAGCCTGGACCTACGAATACCGATTCTGGCCCCAGGGGATCCTCAAATCCCCGGAAATTGGCTAACCTTTTTGGATAAAACTCCCTTTCCATTGAAATTTTATTCCGCAAAAGCCTAAAATCGTCAAAAAGGTGAAATAACAAGGAGTAAAAATCAGCTGGAAGATGTAGGCTATTCCCTTTTTGGGGAGGGTAGAACCGAATAAGCCCAAGACCGCGAAGGTGTTCAGGGCCATAGAGAGCATTACCGCCGCGCTTAGGGTCCATAGGCTGGGGACCAAAGGCAATAACGGCAGGGCCAGGATGCCCATCGCGATGGTGATCATCAAAAAGGCGAAATTGAAACGGGTTGCCCGGTCCGGACTGAAGAGGCCTCCGTTGTTCCATCGGAGGGTTTGGTTGAGCAAAGCTTTCCAGGTTTTTTCCCCGGCCGTTAGGACGAAGAGGTCGGCCCCGAGGCCGGATCGGATTCGGTACTTGGAGCAGGACCGGATCCGGGAGATGAGCGCGGCGTCTTCGGTGGGGGAAGCCGGCACCGAGTCGTAGCCCCCGATTGCGTCAAGGGCTTCCCGGCGGAGGATGAGATTGTTGCCGAAGCCGCCGCCGGCCGCGCCAAGGCCGGTAGACCCGGCGAGATACATATACCGCACCGCATGGTCAAAGCATTGGTAGAGATGAAAGAAGCCGGATCCCCCGGATCGCTTGAATACCGGTCCGAGGACCGCGCCGGTTCGGGGGTCTGCCATTCGTTTGACCATGGCAGAAATCCATCCGGCCGGAACTTCGCAGTCCCCATCGGTGAAGAGCAGGAAGGCTCCTTGTGCGGCTTGGATGCCCTTCGCTAAGGCGTACTGTTTATGGTTTGGTCCGGGGTTTTCCCGAATCGAGATTATCCGGCTCTCCGGCAGGCCGGGCAGGAAAGCTTCGAGGATGCCGAGGCTTGCGTCCTCGGAGCGGTCATCGATAAAGATGTATTCCCTAGCGGAATAATCCTGCCCGGACAGGCTTCGGAGGAGGTTCGTCAGCCGCTCCGCTTCGTTATGGATGGGAACGATGACCGAAACCTTGGGGCTATCCGGCGCGGCTTTGCGCGTCCTGGTTTGGCGGTCCCTGTACCATTCCGCCATCAGCCCGATCATCAAGGCGCAATGCATCCCTACAAAAACGAAAAAAAAACCGAATCGGAACACATCATACAAAAAAAGCACAAAAACCTCTTTTTCCTCTTGATTAATTATACTCGATGCAGTATCTTTTTAACAGCGGGGAATTAGCTCAGTTGGTAGAGCGATAGGTTCGCAATCTATAGGTCAGGGGTTCGAATCCCCTATTCTCCATACCGGGTTTTAACCTGAACTGGCAATATTAGGAAAAAAAATGGCTATTTCGATACTTCTGGTTGCCGTTGCCGGCGGCGCGGCGGTCGGATGGATTACCAATGCTCTCGCTGTCAGTATGCTTTTCAGAAAATATTGGAAATGGGGCGGCTTTATCGAGGCTCGGTACGAAGAATTTATCGAAAATATGTCCCAACTGGTTGAAGCCGATCTGGTTAATCACAAAACCTTAGAGAATGAGTTCAACGGACAGGCCTTTAAGGCGGTTCTGCGGACTTGGATTGAAGATATACTGCGGAAAGAACTGCCTGAAAAATCCGGCAACCTTAGGTTTGAGGATCTGCCGGGAATCGAGGAAACCGCCGAGCAAATCATCGCGCTGATCCGCCGGACCGAACCGGAGGTCCTAGAAGGCATCTACCTAATATTCAAACAGAAACCGCTGACCGAAATATTTTCAAAAGAACAGTATTACTATCTTACGAATCTCGCGGTATCCGCGGTATGCTCTGCCGCGCATCGGCGGGATGCGGAATCTTCGTTGCAAGCTCTGGCGGCAGGCCTATCTGACAGCGCGCTCGAAAAAATTGCCGGGAATATATGCGGCGAAACAACGCTTGACGCTCTGTATCAGTTTTTAATCGGCGGCGCGCTTAAAGAGCTTGAATCCGCCCTTAAAGGGATGAAATACGCGGATTTTATTAAAGATGCCAAAGGCTTTTCCCGGGAATCTGCCGCTCGGCTTGTGGGGTTTGCCGAATCCCCGGAAGGTCAAACCCTTCTGAAAGAGGTAACCGCGGCTTTATTTGCGGAAGCGAAACGTATTCGGCAGAAGCCGTCAGATGCGGTAAAGCCGGAAGTTCCCGCCGGTATTGTCCGGCTTATCCGCCGGAAGTTCCCGGAGAGCCTGAATCTCATAGCTGATCTGGTTGACGAAAATAGAGAAGAGATTAACGAAATCATAAACGACGCTGTCAACAGACATCTTGAAACATCGATTGACGGAAGGTTGTTAATAGGCATCAAAGAATTTTTTATCGGAGATGTAGCTGAAAAATATAACATAGTCGATAAGATCAGCGAGGAGATTCGCAAATACGGCGCCACCGCGAAGGACGGCCTTGTTAGAAAAGCTGTTTTTTTCATGGATAACGCGATGGGAAACAGCATCGATACGCTTCGAACCCGGAAGATCTTTGCTCCGCTGATAAGGCGTAATCTGCCGGCTTTGACCGCGAAAGGGATAGAATCGCTGGTATCTGCAACTATAGAAAAATTCGATTCCCCCCAAGCATTTGCCGACCGTATATTCGCCAAGTTGAAACGCGAGGATCTCAGTCAGCAGGCTTTCAAAAAATATCTGCAATCCCTAGTCGCCGATGGTATAAACCCTTCAAAAATATTTCTGCTTGAACGTATTCCGCAGTTAGAGCATCCGCTCAAGAAAATTTTACTAAAGCGGTGGGAAAATATATCGGCAAAAAAAATCGGCGAATTTTTTTCCATGGAAGCCCTTCAAAATGTGCGGATACCCTGGGAACGTATTTGGGAAAGACATAAACGGCGGCGGGTCAATGAAGTATACCAAGGTATGCAAAAAGAAAGCGTATACGCCGCCATTACCGAGGGGCTTTTACGATTCATTACTCGTCATCTTGAAAGCATCGTGTCAGGAAACGTATCGAAACTGGTCAACGCCGAATTAAAAAAATCAAACTCCGAACAAATCCGGAGAATGGTACAGGATTTTATAGGGAAAGAGCTGAAACCGATAAATGTTTTCGGCGCGTTTCTGGGCGCAATAGCCGGGGGATTATCCGTTTTTGGGTCCTATCTGTTTAACGTTCCCCGGGAGTTTATTTGGCAGATGTTGTTAATCTACGGACTGATCTTCGCCGTTGTCGGAATAGGCACGAATTGGATTGCGATAAAGATGCTCTTCAGACCCTACAAAAAGACGCTGTTTTTTATCGGCGTTGTGCCGGCCCGAAAACCGGAATTCGCAAGAAATATTGCAAGTTTTGTAAAAAATAAAACTTTTAAGGATGAACCGTTAAATTTATTTTTCAGCAAAAATAAACCGAAATTACAAAAAGAAATCTGCCAAAAAATAGCCTATTCGGATTACGCCCTGGTTGATACGCTTTTACGCGATAAAAGCCTGCTTTCATCCCTGGAAACATACGTTATAGGGTCCGGCGGCTCCGGGGCGGAAAGTATAGCAAAACTGTTTCTCCACAATACTCAGGTCAGCGAATACTTGAGAGACCATATTCTGCGGAAACTCCAGGAAAGCGGTACTGCTACCTGTCTGTACGCTTTTCTTGCCAAAGAAATCGAAGGAAAAAACTTAGGAGACCTAAGGTCCAGCGCGACTTTTACAGCTCTGTTTACATCTTTCGCGGTTAAGCTGACTCCGGAAAACGTTAAAGGGTTTCTCGCTAAAAAAAACGACTGGTTTATAACGTATATTTCATCCCATACTTTTGAGGATTTAGCCGGCTCTGACGCCGTAAATAAAGGCGTTCTGAGTATATTCGAGAAGATGTTACAGAATATTCCCCGCTCTTTTGCGACGTATCTTAAAAGCAAAGTATTTAACCCGGAGACCAAGTTAAAAGAGCTGTTCGGCGGCAAACTTGCGGGATTTATTGCAGACCATATACCTTACGCCGTTGATCTGCTGACGGCCGCGATCAAACCTCAGAAAGGCGCGTTGGCAAAACAGATCGCCGATTCCCTGCCCTGGTACGGCGGCGCGGTAAAACCGCATATCGCGCCGATTGTAGACATCCTCATTGACGAAGAATTACCGAAATTTCTCAAACAGAAAAAAACAGCGTTACTGTCTATCGCTGATTATCTGCTGGAACTCCGGCTTGCCGATATAGGTTTCAAAGCTGAATCAGTAAAGAGTGAAGTTATTGAACAGATACTCACGGATGTTTTAAAGGCCCCGTACGTACAGAAAAGCGCGCTCCGTTTCGCGCAGACTGTTGCGGAACAGTACACCAAAATTCCCTTGAAATCGGCCCTCGCGTTTTTGGGCATTACTTCAATCCAAGATCTTATAACTACGATAGAACCTTTGCTGGATTCGGCGGTTTTGTACATTGGGTCCCAAATTCGGCGGGAAGACGCATCGGCTCTATTTGAAGAAATACCTCTTTCAAAATTGTTTGAAGGGATCGATCTTGAAAAAGAAATACAAGGAATCACTGCGTCTTTGTTTCATGCCCCGGCGTTTTCCGATCTGCTATTGTATATCTTATCGGATATCGCGCAAAATTATGATGAAACGCATCTGCGGAAGGCTCTGGCGGACATAGCCGATGCCGCCGGAGGCCCGGAATCCTTGTATCGCGCCTTTATTCCGCTGTTAGAAACGTTTTTCCAAAACTTAAACCAAACCATCGCTCCCGAAACAAAACAGGCAATCTGCGAAGAGTATCTTATTCCCGCGGCGTTGGACGCAGGAGAAGGCCGTTTTAAAAACATCCTTCATTCGATAGATATACAAAATGTTGTGGAACGCGAAGTAAACGCCATGCATCCAGCTAAAGTAGAAAAACTGTTTTATAAATTCGCAGGAACATATTTTAGACGAATTATTTTATACGGCTGGATCGGATTATTCGGCGGGCTTTTAAGCTACAGCATCGGCTGTCTCTTCAATATTTTTTGATAAATAAAGCTCCGCCCTTGCTTTAAAAAAGAGGGTAAGGATTGATAGAGCGAATGTCCTTAAAATCAAGGATATAAGCCCCGGCCGGCGCGGCGGTGGTAAAATATTGGGAATAGGGCTTTACCCGAAAATTTCGTCCCTTGTTATTATCATAAAACGCTTCGTTTCCGATATTCAATCTTACGACAAACTCGTCCGGGTATTCCCAGGGGCCGTCGAAACGTATTCGGTATATATACATCGTTTCAACCGCGTCGGTCAGCTCGAAGGGCCGGTATATATTCCAATTCCCGGAACGCGCGGCTTGTAACATGACATCCGAGCTTTCTTCTTGGAAAGTCATAGCCCAGATGGTGAAAAAATCTTCCTCCGCCCGTCCCGAAAGAGGATTTCCCCAATGTCCCTCCGTCGCAAGTAAACGCACTCGCAGAGGTTTGAAATCAACTTTAGCTTTCCGTAACGCAAGAATTCTGATTATGTCATCGTTCAAGAGTGAATCCATACCACCATCATACTTGCAATAGGTTTTTATTGCAAGTTTTTTTATCTTTTTTTTGAAAAAACGTTTCGCGCGAAGGCGTATATTTCTGCCGCAAAACGATGAGGTTCTTCGTTGTGCGGACAATGACCGGAATGTTCAAAAACGCAAAACTTGATGCAGGGATTACCGGGAATCGACGCCCCCGGGTCTTGCATAGGAACGATTCTATCATAACGCCCGAATATATAAAGCGTTTCCGTTTCAAGAGTCCGTTGAGCGGTTTTAACTGATTCAAGGGTTTTCCCGGAATACGCGGCGTCAAACAGCCCCTGCAAGTAAGGCTCTTTCCTGCGCTGAACCTCCAGGGAAAACGCACAAGCCTGCATGAAACCTTCCGCCTGGGCCATCCGATCAAAATCGTAATAGGCAAAACGGCACAACTCAATCATCTCTTCCAAATTAGTTGGGAAAAATATTTTTTTGATCCCCGGGGTTTCATAAATCGAAGAGGCGATCGGATTTGCCAAAACGAGTCCGGCCAGACGATTCCGCACGAACTTCTCCGCAACGCAGACCGCGCCTCCGCCAAGGGAATGCCCCACAAGCATAAGGTTTTGCAGATCCCGCATTTCGATATAATCCGCAATATACCGAGCGTATTCTTCAAGGCTGGAATCAAAATAGGGAAGATCCGCTTCGCCATGCCCCGGCAGATTGATCGCGTAATAGTCAAAATATTCCGCCAGCTCTTTTGCAGAAGCGTTATCCCGATAACTGCCCCCGAAACCATGGATAAACAGCAACGTTCCCAGCTTTTCCCGCCCCGAACACCGCAGTATCAGTTCTTCATACATGGCGACTCCTCGTTAATACAGTTTTACTGTTTTTGTTAAACTTTTACAAAAGCTTCCAAATCGAATCCGGATCGTCCTGAAACTTCAACTGGTACCGCGGATCCGATCCGTATAGGTCCGGCGGCGCGAATCACTGCGGAACCATCCACTTCCGGGGCATGGCAAAACAGCCGGCCTAAATACAAGCCTTCAGCAATTTTCTCTTCTACCAGAGCATCCAGAGTCCGCCCGATAAAACGTTCCGCTTGTTTTTCGCTTAGGGGAGTTTGCCGTTCTTCGATAATATTCCGCCGTCTCTCCGCTATCGGCTTGGGAACCGGAGGCTTCATCCTATAGGCCGGAGTCTGCTCTTCCCGAGAATAGGTAAAACAGCCCATCCAGTCAAGATGAGCTTCCGCTTGAAAATCCAAAAGAATTTGAAAATCCGCGTCAGTCTCCCCGGGAAAGCCCAGAAGAAAAGTAGAACGAATAACCGCATCCGGAAGAGCCGTCCTAATCCGATCAAGCAAAACAAGATAAGCCTCCGCATTGCCCCGGCGGTTCATCGCCCGGAGAATCCGAGCAGAAGCATGCTGAAAGGGCAAATCAAAATAAGGCAGAAAACGGCTATCCTTTTGCAACCCCTCAAGCAAACCCAGAGGAATATTATCAGGATGAAGGTAGAGAAGCCGCACCCAAAACCGCCCCGGAAGCCGGGATAAAGCCTCAAGCAGTTCCGGTAACCCGGCAGACCCAGCCCGGTACGAAGCAAGATCCTGCCCGATAAGACACAGCTCCCAAAGGCCCCGATCCAGCAATTCCCAACATTCTTGCACTATATCGTCCACCTCCCGGCACACGAGCCTCCCCCGGATGCGGGGAATCGCGCAGAAAGTACAGCGATTATCGCATCCTTCGCTGATCTTGACGTACGCCGACCCCGGCATCGAAAGTAAGGGACGCTTGCCTACGAATTCACTGGGGTCCTTAAAGCCGGGGACCGACGAAGAAATGGCTTCGGCCAGTTTCAAAAAGTCCCGGTTACCGAAAATCACATCCGCTTCGGGCAGGGACTCGGCGAGTTCCCGGGGATAACGCTGGGAAAGACATCCCGCGAGAACAAGTTTCTTGTCCGGATAAGCCGCCCGATGCTCCAAAACCGCGTTGATAGATTCCTGCTTCGCGGTTTCAATGAAACCGCAGGAATGTACGATAATCGCCTCCGCGGTTTCCGGAGACTCCGCCCGGGTCCAGCCTAACCGGTCAAGGCAGAGCATCAAGGTTTCCGCATCCACCTGATTTTTCGCACAGCCAAACAAATCGAGATAATACCGCACCGTTACAGTTTCACCAGCAGAAGCCGATACCGGCTTTCATCGTCCCGAACCCATCGCACTTCCGCGACCACCACTTCTCCGGCGCCTCCAACTTCCAACGGCACGGTTTTCCCGCCGCCGATAACCTGCAATTTCACCGTCGCCGCGTTGGAAATCCACATTCTAATCCCATTTTGGGCTTGAATGTTAAGCTCTTCTCCCCGCTGATAATACTGTTCCCGGCGTTCCCGGCGGTTCGTTTCTCCCAAAATTTCCCAGCGGAACATACAATAACCCTGAAAATTCGTTTGCAAAGTGAAAGGATAGGCCGAGGGAGATGAAAAAATCACCACTGCATTCGCAAGCCCCGGCTGAGGCGCGGCCGGGGCCGCCGCCGGCGGAGGCGCCGCCGAAGGTTGAGGTATTATAGGAGTTTCGCTCGCCGATACCCCAGGCAACCCGGAATCATCCAGCTCAAACCGCAAAAGCGCGCCGATGCTACTCTCGTTTTTGACAAAATCCGCCGCGATGATATGCAGTTCCTCAAAGCCGTCGCCGTTGAGGTCCACATTCACTTCCTGTCCCAAATCCAGAATCACTTCTCGTTCCGGGGTGTCCAGGGTAACCGCGTCGCCTACGTTAACCAGCTTCAGGAGATACTGAGAATCCCCATAAGGGATGATGACCCCATCCCCCTGATACAGGCGCCGCTCCAGGGACCGGTCGATCAAGGTGTACTCCACCGACTCCCTGGGACGGACCGGAGCCGATAGGGGCTTGGAACCCCGGCTAAGGAGTAAGTACACCGCCGCCCCAATGCCTCCCAAAAGCACCAGCCCCGCGCAGACCGCAATTACCGGTTTAAAGGAAAAGGGATTGGCGGGTTTGAGGAGCTGGGCTACCGGCACAGGCTCTTCCTGAATTTTCATTGCCCGATAGAGGGAAAGCAATTCCTGGGTGTCCAGACTGAGGAATTCTCCGTAATTCCGCAAAAAGCCCAGCAGAAAGGGTTCTCCGGGGAAGACCCCGAAGTCCTCATCTTCTAGGGCTTTGAGATACCGGCTTGAAATGTGGGTTTCCTGACTCACCTGATCATAGGAATACCCTTTGCTTTCCCGGGAGATTTTTAATTTATTGCCCAGGGATTCCATCCCATTCCTCCAATCCGACCCGGACAGTCGGTTTTCTCAATTTCTGACCAGTTTTTAATTTTTTTCAGGCTGATCAAAATCCGAATCCCTCCGCATCCTGAGGAATCCGACTAGTCGGTATCCCGGAACAGAAAATTGTTGTACATATTCGCGGAGGCCGGAGAGTCGTAAATAAACCGCTGTTCCGGTATGCCCTGATTGATTTTGACGTTTGAAAAATCGAATTGGACGAATCGGTTGTCGATGGTGCGTCCCTCGATGCGCCGGATCAGCCGGGAATCCGGGCTGATGTGGAGAACCACTTCCCGAAAGCCTTCGGAAACGGACTTCCGGGTGAGCCGCAGTTTCACAACCCGTTCCGCCGAACCCGCCTCCAGGGGTTCCGGAGAAGGACCGGTGACAAAAACCGGCACGTAGTTCCGCCGCAGAAGGGTCAGCCCTTGGGCCGTCGCCAGGGAGGTCCCGGCGGCCCGGCGGTTCGAAGACACGCTTTGATTCAGCACCGCCTGATACTCGGGCAGATAAATCGTCAGCAGTTCCCCGTTGAACACAATCACCTGATTCGCCGGACTGGTAAAATCTATGCGTAAAAAAGAAGGAACCAGATGGCTCACGGTCCCGTACATCGTAGAATTTCCAGAGCGGATGGTAATCCGGGCTTCGTAATCCCGAATACCTCCATACCGCTCCGATAGGGACGCCAAATACCGTTCCGCGGTCACAATCTCTTGAGCCTTCAGGCCCGGGGTCAGACAAAGCATCATCAAAAAAACCGATAATCCCATTATATATCCTCAGATCCATACTAGCCTATAAAAGACAAAAAACGCAAGGGGAGCTGGGCCTGCCTTAGACTGTCTTTTTCCCGGAAGTGTGGTATACTTTTGCTATGTTTAAAAAAAGAATGGCCCTGGCCCTGTGTATAGGAATTTGCGCCGGGGCGTATCCGCAGAATGCTCGGGATGGGGACCGGGGAGAAGCGGTTATGAAAGCCCTTGCCCGGGGGTATCCGGACCGGGTCGGTCCTGCGGAATACCGGAACGGAGATTGGGCGGTATCTATCCGGGGAGTATATTACTATTATGCCCAGGGCAGACTTCTGCCGGAAACCCTGCGGAATCAGGCGGATCAGTACGATCCTCAGCCCTTTTACCCTTATCCGGCGAATCTTCCCCAATGGAAAACCCCAGGACCCGAAGAAAGCGCGCGGCTTAAACGGCAGGCGGAACAGCGCAAACTCAATCCCCCGAAACGATCTCAGCATTTTTACGACGCCTTATGGCGGGCGGGAACCCGGGCGGAATCCTACGACCGGGTAAAAACCCTCCGGTTTTTGGGAAAAAATACGATGATTCACTACGCAATATTAGAAGAGCTGGCCCTAGTGGAGGAGCGGCTGAACGAACTGGCCCAATCGAATACCGGGGTCCGGCAATGGATCGCTTCGGTGGCCACCGTTACCGGCTGGAATTGGCGGACCATTGCCGAAACCGAAAGCCGCAGTTTCCATGCCTACGGCGCGGCTATCGATGTTCAGCCCAAATCCACCACGTTGGAAACGTATTGGCTTTGGACGTCCAAAAGCATCCCCGAATGGTGGACCGTGCCTTATTCCCGGAGACTGCATCCCCCGGACCCGGTAATCAAAGCCTTTGAGGCTTACGGATTCATCTGGGGCGGGAAATGGCTTAATTTCGACACCATGCATTTTGAATACCGCCCGGAAATCCTGATTCTGAATAATATGCCTCCTCGAGGACCCCGCTAAGGCCAAAAGAATTATTTTAACAGCCTTTGGCTATAAAAAAGACCTTAATAAAAACTTTTAGAGAATAAATTGTCCCTTCTAGTATTGCCAAGCCCTCAAAGAAACAGTATATTTAAACCACTTTGGTATTAAAGGATGAAAAAAATAAATATTACTGAAAGAACAGAAAGGGTAAAAAATAGAGAAGGAGGCGCGCTTCGTATAACCTTCAGTAGCAATTTGAGGCGGCTTCGGGGGCTTCAAAATATTTCTCAGGTCGCTTTGGCGAAAAAAATCGGAGTGACCCCTAACTTTATCAACGACATCGAGAACTGCAAAAAATGGATGTCCCCCCAGACAATCGCAAAACTTGCGGTTGCCCTTAACGTAGAGCCTTACCAGTTTTTTCTGCCGGAACTGAAAGAGCGGGAAACCCGTTCCCATAGATTTTGCAGGTATTTGGATGATTTTGCGGACGCCGTGGATGCTCTGCTGATGGACCTGCGAAGGAAATACTTTGGGGAGGAGCCGGAATCTCCGGATTCCGCCCCGGAAGGTTCGGCCGAGGATACGGAATAATTCGGACCTGGGATTCCGGCGGCAGACGAGGCCCTGAAACTAAGGGCGCAAAATAAATTTTGGAAAAAAGCGCAGGAATACACTAATAAGGGAATATATAGAACTTCTAGGGAATGAATTGTACCCTGTGGCTATTTGCAGAAATCCTAAATAAACCGGATATTTCATTAGTTAGTGATTTGTTTATTCAAATTTTCGCGAAACAATGGAAAAGTATGGAAAGAATAGAAAACATAAACGGACAAAATATCCGTGTCATCTTCAGTAGCAATTTGAGGCGGCTCCGTTCGCTCCAAAACATCTCTCAACTGGCCTTGGCGAACCGGGCGGGCTTGACCCACAACTTCATCAATGACATTGAGAACTGCAAGAAATGGGTATCCCCCCAAACAATCGCAAAACTTGCCGCGGTCCTTAATGTGGAAGCCTATCAGTTCTTCCTCCCGGAAACCAGAGCAAGCGAACCGATGGACAGCTTCTTCAGCGTATACCTTGACGACTTTTCTGATTCCCTTCAGAAAATGGTAGGAGAGCTGAAACGAAGGTATCTACAGGATGCTGACGACCCGCCCGCCAGTTAAACCCCCCCGGACCCTGCGGGGTCCGGCTTGGGGAGTTACGCCCCCTGGGAAGGAACGAGCCGCCATACCTGAGTATCGTACGCATCGATAGCCCATTCAAGACGTTTAAGCGAGTTATAGGGCTTTCCGTTGGGATATTTGTGGCTTTGATAGTGCTTGTAATAAGAGCGATGGTTGTATAGCCCTACGTTATAGGCGTTATATACCTTGTAAAGATCAGGATTTTCGATGGCGAAGTAATATTCGTTCAGAACCCAACAGCCGATTTCGATATTGGTGAAAGGATCATATAAATCCGGGGTTTGGTAATCGGTATTATGGCTTCGGTTAAAATCTTTCAGAGCGACCGCGCTTATCTGCATAAGCCCGACGCCGTAACTTTCGCCGCTGGAGGATATTGCGTTGGCCAATCCGTTGGATTCCGTAAGGATTATAATCTCGACTTCCCGCAGGGT
Organism: Spirochaetaceae bacterium; assembly: GCA_031256905.1. Taxonomy (GTDB): domain Bacteria; phylum Spirochaetota; class Spirochaetia; order Treponematales; family Breznakiellaceae; genus JAITHW01. Next base: position 6,066 of record JAIRPY010000054.1, on the reverse strand, counting down.
GAACACTCCCCGATAGGTGTTGATAACATCGTAGAGGGTTTCCCGATAATCTTCAAACAGGGTTGTCCCGGACGGCTTCTCTCCCGGAATGGCAATTTCGTGGACCTTCTGTATATTGGTGAGGGTCCCTGTTTTTCCTGTTCCCGCCCAGAGGAAAAACAGGAGCGTTAAAAGCGAATATTTCCCCCGACAGAGCAAAGCGATGTAAGCAGTCTTTTTCATTACCCAGAATATATAAAAAAGCCTAAAAATATGCAATAACCTTTTAAAGTTTTATCGAAAGAATTCCGAAAATTCAAAAAAATTATTTTATTCCCAACCCTCTTACAAATAGGTTATCCTCAAGGTCATTCCTATACAATATAAGGAAATAAGCGAGTTATCCTTGTTACGGTCCTGGGGATAACAAGGATAACTTTCCCAACAAGGATAACTCGCCAAAAAACAAGGATAACTTGAGGATAACTGGAGGATAACTTTCCGCTTATCCTCCAGTTATCCTTGTTTCGCAAAAGTTATCCTCCAGTTATCCTCGGCGGAATAGGCTAATATATCTTTACAATATAAAGAAATATCTGAGTTATCCTTGTTATCCTCATAGCCTACTACTACTAATATTATATATAAATTCTAGTAACAGAGGAGGAAGAGGAAAACTTGGGAAAACCTATAGTTATTTTTTAAAAAGTTTGGTAGCCTTGAAATATGAATAATCGAATACCTGATGAGCGGATTGCTCATTACACCTGTCGCAGAGCTTCCGGGGCTGTGAGCGTTGATGGGGACCTGGAAAAGCCGGTTTGGAAGCAGGCGGAGAAATCCCGGCCCTTTGTGGATTTGGTGAGCGGGGAACCGGCCTTTCTTGAGACTCGGATGGGGGCCCTCTGGGATGATGAAAACTTGTACGTCGGGTTTTGGATTCAGGAGCCGGCGGTCCGGGCCAGTCTCACGGAACGGGATTCCTTCATCTGGTTTGATAATGATGTCGAAGTATTTATCGCCGGGGAAGACTGCTACTACGAGTTTGAAATAAACGCCTTTAATACGGTGTACGAAGTGTTGTTTATTTATCAGGAGGCCCTGAAACGCGGGAGCCGGTTCGATGTCCCGGAATTCGATCTCTACAGCCGGAACGTAGATGTGTTGAGCGGTTTCCAAGACCCGACTCGGTACGGGAAGCACCCTCGGGGAAAACGTTGGGCTTTCATGGATTATGACTTCCCGGGACTGAAAACCGCAGTCAAAGTCGACGGGCGCATCAACGATCCCGGTTATATCGATAAAGGCTGGACCGTAGAACTTGCCTTTCCATGGAAGGGCCTTCAAAAAATGTACGCCGGCCGGGTATTCCCTCCAAAAGACGGAGATACTTTGCGGGCGGCCTTTTTCCGGTTTGAGAACCTTCGGTTTCATGGCAAATCTTTCGGAGAAAGCGTCGGCTGGGCCTTAAACGAACATGGAGTCTACGATTCCCACATCCCGGAAAATTTTTCTTGCCTTCACTTCAGCTCCTGATTCGTCCTGCCTCGCCCGGGCGGGGCAAAAATTTTAAAAATATTTTTAAAAAGCCGAGGAGCAGGGTTGACATAATTTTTTAATTTGAGTATCTTTCTTAAAAATGCCCTTGTAGCTCAGTCGGCAGAGCATATCCATGGTAAGGATAAGGTCAACGGTTCGATTCCGTTCGAGGGCTTTTCGAATTTTTTAAGCGAGGAACGATATGGCGTCAAAAAAAACAGCGGTGGAACTCGTCGCCCTGCAATGCAGTGAGTGTAAACGGAAAAATTATACCACCAAAAAAAATCGGCGGAATACCCAGGAAAAACTGGAATTCAAGAAATATTGCCCCTTCGACCGCAAACATACGGTCCATAAAGAAACCAAAATTAAATAAGTATACTCCTAGGTCAGTGGCTCAATGGTAGAGCGTCGGTCTCCAAAACCGAATGTTGTGGGTTCGAGTCCTACCTGACCTGTCTATGCTTGGAAAGGAATGTATATGCAGAAAATAATCCAATTCGTCAAAGATTCCTACGGGGAACTCCGAAAAGTCGTGTGGCCCACTAAAGAAGACGTCGTCAGTTCCGTCAAAGTCGTCATCGTCTCAACGGTTATCATCGCTTCAGCTCTGGGTCTCGTCGACGTATTGCTCCTCCTCGGAGTCCAAGCCATTTTTTAAAAAGGAACATTATGCCCACAGGCTGGTACGTCCTCCATACTTACTCGGGATACGAAAATAAAATCGAAAAAACCATCCGCAAAATGGTCGATACCGGAGACCTCGATAAAGAAGTCCTCCGGGACGTTAAAGTGCCGTCCGAAGAAGTCGTCGAAGTAAAAGACGGAAAAAAACGCACAAGAATTAACAAATTCCTCCCGGGCTACATTCTCCTCGAAATGAATCTCCCGGAAGTAAACTGGAAAGAACCCTGCTCAAAAATTAAAAATATCCAAGGAGTCACCGGTTTCGTCGGCACCCCGGCAGACCGCAAACCCCAACCCCTCCGAGAAGAAGAAGCCCGGTCAGTCCTCCAAAAAGCCGGGGAAATTAAAGGCGAACGCCCCATCCGAACCCGGCAAGTCTTCGAACCAGGCCAACAAGTCAAAATTATCGAAGGTCCCTTCGAGTCCTTCACCGGCTTCATCGAAGAAGTCAACCCGGAAAAAAATAAACTCAAGGTAATGGTCGGCATCTTCGGCAGAAATACCCCGGTCGAAGTCGATCTCCTGCAAGTCGAACGAATTTAGGTTTTTCTAAATTTTTAAAAAAATCGAAGCCTTTAGATTTTTTAAAAAAGGAAATAAAGATGGAAGTTTCCTTTTAGTTTCTAAAGAAAGAAAAAAGGAAATGCTACCCCGGACCTTCCGGGTATACCACAAGAGGAGTGTAAGATGGCAAAAAAGAAAATCGCCACCCTTATCAAACTGCAATGTCCCGCGGGAAAAGCGACCCCCGCGCCGCCGGTCGGTCCCGCCCTGGGACCCCACGGCGTCAGCGCGCCCCAGTTCGTTCAGCAGTTCAACGACCGGACCAAAACCATGGAAGCCGGCTTGGTCATACCGGTAGTCATTACCGTGTATACGGATAAATCCTTCACGTTTATCCTCAAAACGCCTCCGGCGTCGGTGCTGATCAAAAAAGCCGCGGGTCTCGAAAAGGGATCAAAGGAATCCCACAAAGTCAAGGTCGGTAAACTGTCCAAAGCAAAATTGGAAGAAATCGCCAAACTCAAAATGCCGGACCTTTCGGCAAACGAAATAACCGGAGCCATGCGGATTATCGCGGGGACCGCCCGATCCATGGGCGTCGAGGTGGAAAAATGAAACACGGAAAAAAATACCGGGAAAGCCTCAAAAAATACGACGGAACCGGGGTGTTCCCTTTACCGGAAGCTCTCGAGCTGGTCAAAAGCCTTTCCTTCGCCAAATTCGACGAAACCGTGGATCTTTCGGTCAAACTGAACCTCAAAAAAAGCCAATCCGTCCGGGATACCGTGGTTTTGCCTCACCAGTTCCGGGGGGAAAAGCGGATTCTCGTCTTCTGTAAAGCTGAAAAAGAAAAGGAAGCCCAAGAAGCCGGCGCCGCCTATACCGGCGCGGAGGACCTCATCGAAAAAATCAAGGGCGGCTGGCTGGATTTCGATATCGCCGTGGCGACCCCGGATATGATGAAAGACGTCGGCAAACTCGGGATGGTTCTCGGCCGCCGGGGGCTTATGCCGAATCCCAAAACCGGCACCGTCACCTTCGACCTGAAAACCGCCCTCGCGGAACTGCGGAAGGGGCGCACCGAATTCCGGGCGGACAAAACCGGGGTAATTCACCTGGCGGTCGGCAAGGTTTCCATGGACCCCGGCAAAGTCGCGGAAAATATCAAAACCGCAATAACCGAAATCAAACGGAAACGCCCGGCCGACGCAAAAGGGGATTTCCTCAAAACCGTTTCGGTATCTTCCACCATGGGACCCGGCGTATGGGTCTCAATCAAAGATGAGGAGTAAGCCATGGCGATTGTAGCGAAAAAAATACAGGAAACGAAAACCCAAGCAATAGAGAACCTCAAAGAACGGTTCGGACAGGCGAAAGATTTTATCTTCGCCGATTACCGGGGCTTAACGGTCGAACAAATCACCGCTCTGCGGAAACTGCTCCGGGGCAAAGAGGCATCCTTCACAGTCGTGAAAAACAACTTCGCCCGAATAGCCTTCGAGCAACTTTCCGCGCCGGATGTATCCGGGTACCTCGCAGGTCCCACCGCCGTAGCCATCGCCCCGAAAGACGCCAACGAAGTGGCAAAAGTACTCTTCGATTACCTTAAAGAAGTTCCCGCCTTGCAGGTAAAGGGCGCGCTCATCGGGGATACGGTCTACAATCCCGCCCAGACCGAAGCCTTTTCCAAATTGCCGGGCAAATTGGAACTTATCGCCATGCTCATGTCGGTTCTCAAGGGTCCCGCCCGAAACCTCGTCGGCGACCTCAACGACATCAACGCCCGGCTAGTCCGAACTATCAAAGCCGTAGGGGACAAAAAAGCGGAAACCGCCTAACCCCAAAAGTAAAAAATCTTCTTTAAATTTAAAAGATACCTTTAGGTAAAAAAAAGGAAGATTTAGAAGAAAAAAAAGCCTTCAGGCTTCGGGAAACTGCTGTTCCTGTTGGTTTTTATTTATAGGCGGTCCCGTATGGGATTCCTCATTTTTACGTAGGAGAAGATAATATGGCAGTTCTTTCTAATGAAGAGATTATTGAGGCCCTAAAGCAGAAGACGGTTCTGGAAATTTCCGAGCTGGTCAAGGCTTTGGAAGAGACCTTCGGAGTGTCCGCGGCCGCGCCGGTAGCGGTAGCCGTAGGTCCCGGCCCAGCCGCCGGCGCCCCGGCGGAAGCGGCGGAAGAAAAGACCGAGTTTACCGTGGTCCTCAAATCTTTCGACGACGCCAAGAAGATCGCGGTTATCAAGGAAGTCCGGGCGGTTACCGGGCTGGGGCTGAAAGAAGCGAAGGACCTCGTTGAAAGCGCGCCGAAACCCTTGAAAGAAAACGTTTCTAAAGAAGACGCCGCCAAGATCAAGGATCAGATCACCGCCGCCGGCGGAACGGTTGAAATTCAATAACTCGGCGCCTTCCTGAAGGCTTCAGGAGCTCTTCCTGAGCCTTCCTTGTTCAGTATTGGGGGAATTAATGGTAATAACTAAACGGAAGTATATCGGGAAAGATATTAAGGATGTCATGGACATTCCGGATCTTATCGATATTCAGCTTTGTTCGTATGAACGTTTCCTACAACGGGAACGGCTGAGGAACCACGAGAAACTTGAAAACCAGGGTCTTCAGGAAGCCTTTGCCACGACCTTTCCCATCGAAAGTCCTAACGCCGATATGGTTCTGGAATATGAATATTACACCTTGGATGAGGAAAATATCAAGTTTTCCGAGCAGGAATGTAAACAGAAAGGACTGACCTATTCGGTACCGTTAAAGGCCCGGGTGAATCTCATTTTTCAGCAGACCGGCGAAATTCGGCAAAAAGATATATACATGGGGGACCTGCCCATTATGACCGAACGGGGAACCTTCATCATAAACGGCGCGGAACGGGTGGTGGTTTCCCAGATTCACCGGTCTCCCGGGGTGATTTTCAGCCATGAAAAGGGAGTTTACTCTTCCCGAATCATTCCATACCGCGGTTCATGGCTGGAATTCGAGATTGACCAAAAAAAAGATTTAATCTACGCCAAAATCGACCGGAAAAAGCGCATCCTGGGGACGATTTTCCTCCGGGCTTTAGGCTTCGAAAGCCGGGAAGAGATTATCAAAGCCTTCTACAAAGTCGATACCCTCGAAGTCATCGACGATAGCGAAACCCGAGAACGGTTTGACCGCAGAATCCTCGCGGAATCCGTCTGGATCGACTCAAAAGAAGCCGAAGAAGGACGAAAAAAACTCTACATGGCCGGGGAAAAACTGCATCCCCATAACGTAGACGAACTGCTCCAAAACGGCGTAAAAACCGTGAAGGTCATAAATTTTGAGGACCCGGAATCCCTCAATTCGCCGATTCTCATCAACT
>JAIRPY010000049.1 GCA_031256905.1 Spirochaetaceae bacterium | reverse complement strand
GAGATGCCTCGTCCCGTTTCCCAGACCTCGCCAAAAATGAATAACCGCCCAACGGACGGGTATAAACCAACCGGTAGAACCTCATGCGAAGCCCTCCGGCAGATTTGCCGAAATTGTTTTCCCCCATAAGCCATTGGGTTTGGATGCGAAAATATTAGAACAAACGTTTAAAGCGCGTTTAAAAACTGGGGGGGGGGGGGGGTGTATGGTATTTCAAGAAATTTCATATTCATACCTAAAAAATATACCATAACAAAAAATAAATGTCACGTTTTTTCGATTTTTTTTAATCTTTTTAAAAATTTGGCGCGGGCCCCCTGGAGAATGGCAGACTTGCAAGGGAATACAATTTCTTGTAATATGGGGGTATGATATATCAATTTAAGGATCTGGCTGTAGGGCAGGTACAAATTCTCAGCATCGACTTTGACGGCGCCCGGCATGACGTTACCTGTTTTATTCTTTCCAAAGTGGAATTTTTCGATGACCGCACTGTTCGGAAAGTTCTCGTTCATGTTGAGGACCCGAAGTTTGGGAACTTCCTTGCGATTCTCGATAATTGGAAAAGCAAAGGGGAGTATTATTTTACGTTTCATGATGTCCGGAAACCGATTATCCAGAAAATTATGCCCCATTGGAAGGATAATAATTATCAGCATGATGAAAAAGCCGCCAAAAAGATATGGGATGTCATAAACAATGACGAGTCCTATTTTCTCCAGTATCTTGACAATTTCCGGTCTGTGAACGATATGTTCAAATTTGAGTGACCTCCGCCGGCCAGCAGGTTTCTTTGGACTTTGCTGGCCGGACGTCAATCCAGGAAGAGAAAAAATATTTAAAAAATATTTGTAAAAAAAGATATTCTGTCTTAAAAACCCCTTGATATTTATTTCGCTTTTCGTTAGTTTTAAGGATATTAGATTTCGCAAATCTGAGTTGGAGGATTTTTATGAAAAAACTGCTTGCAGTTTGTATTATCGGTTTGACGTTAGGAACCGCCGCCTTTGCGGACCATCCCGACGGCTGGGGTATCGGCATTGTCGGCGGCTTCGGCGGTATCGGCTGGGGCTACGGTAGCGGCGGCGGAGGCGCCTTCGGTCTGTCCCTCAAAGCCCCGATGCTTCCTGTCTTTTGGAGTCTTTCCCTCGGCATTAACACCTGGGGCAGTTCGTCCTACATCGGTTTTGGACTCACCGGAGATTATTACATTTTTGATAAGGTCCTCTACGAACCCGCCAAACTTCACTGGTTCTTGGGCGTAGGCGGCTTCTTCAACTTCCAGTCATGGTCCGAGGAATACTTGAAATATAAAGCTTCATGGATGTATTTCGACTTCGGCGTCCGAGTACCCATCGGCATAAGCTGGCAACCCCTTGACTTCCTCGAAGTCTTCCTTAACGCCGCTCCGAGCTTGGGCCTCGGCATCCAAACCGATCAAGAAATGGAGTATGAAGGTGTAAAACGGAAAGGCGATGAGCTTAAGGGTTGGGGAGGCTATAGGAAAGGCGGAGTCCACTTCCCGTCCGGCGGCATCGGCTTTGAGATAGGTTTGCGCTTCTGGATTTAACCGCCATTCCGCTTTGTAAAAAACGTCTCCGGTATAGGCCGGGGCGTTTTTTTGCGCTAATGCGATGTATGCCCTCAGCTTTTTTTGTAGTATACTAAAAAAGGAGTTGAACAAATGGCAAGAACAAGATTACTGACCTACCGTCAGCTTCATGCCTTGATTCAAGAAAGCGCAAAAGAGCATTCTTTACGGATGAAACAAGCAGATGAAGAACATTCTCTGCGAATGAAGCAAGCGGATGACGAGCATTCTTTACGGATGAAACAGACGCATGAAGAGTTTGTGCAGTGGCGGAAGGATATCGCGGCGGAGTACGAGCGTCAGCGGTTAGAGCGGGAAGCCAAGCTCGAACAGGAGCGGCAGGAGTGGCAGGCCCGGGAAGCCAAGCTCGAACAGGAACGGCAAGCGAAACTGGAGCAGGAGCGGCAGGAGTGGCAGGCCCGGGAAGCCAAGCTCGAACAGGAACGCCAAGCCAGAAAAGAAGAACTCCTGCAATGGCAAAAAGATATGCACAAGCGGATTGGTCAGATTGGAAGGACCGCCGGAGCGGTGGTTGAAGAAATTATCGCGTCCCGGTTGTGGGAAAAATTCAGCGATTTTTCGTACGGCTTTGAAAACGCCTTTCAGTATGTGCCGGTCTATGACACTCGAAATAAGAAGACCTTAACTGACATCGATATACTGCTTTTCGGCGATACCCATGCGATGGCTGTGGAAGTAAAGTCTCATTTGGAATTGGAGGATGTGCATTTTCATATATGGCGGATGGGAAAAGTAAAGGAATTTCCCCCGGCCCAGGCCCAGGGAAGAATTTTGCTTGGTGCCGTCGGCGGAGCGAATATAGACGATGACGCTCGCCATCGGGCGCAGGAACTGGGCTTTTTTGTTATTGAGTTATCCGGCTATGTGGTACGTCTTGCGGATCGGCCTCCGGAGTTCCGGCCTAAAATTTGGTAGCCTTTCAGGCCGAGAGGGGCTATACTGAAAAGCATGAAACCGATACCGATAAGTCAAATAGAAGAAACCCGGCAGGCCATACTCGACACGGTCTGTAGCCGGAGGCTTACTCCGGAGCAGAAAGTTACCGGCCTGGAACGTCTTGCGGAATCCCTTATTGATGTGATTGAGGTTCCGGAAAGGTACCCGGGCCTTAAAGCCGCCGGGATAATTTGCGATCTCGCCGAGTCAAACGGTCCGCCTCGGCCCCGTTACATTGTGCCGGATTACGGGAAGCTTTTTCGGGAGGGGTGCCGGTTTCTTGATTTGCCTCCGCCTGGGGACCTGGACGAAGCTCTGAATGTCCTGGGGATTTTTATTCGTCATGTTCCGTCGGTGACCAATTTTCCGGTTTTTATAGGCTTTTTGGATCGATTACTGGAGCCTTTTGTCATTCGGGAAGAACGAAATCAAGCTAAGAAAAAAATCGGGCTTTTTCTGCGGATGGTGGATCGGACCATTACCGATTCCTTTTGCCATGCCGACATCGGTCCGGAAGATACCCTTACGGGCCGGCTCATCCTGGAATGCGAACGAGAAGAACCGAAAAGCGTGCCGAATCTTTCGTTTCTTTATGATCCGGTCCGGACTCCGGAAGCCTATGGGCTTCTCGCCGCGGAAACTGCTTTGGTCAGCGCAAAACCGAGTTTCGCTAATCACCGGATGTTTCTGGAGGATTTGGGCGAAGAGTACGCCCTCGCCAGCTGTTATAACGGCCTTCTCGTGGGCGGCGGGGCCTATACGCTTGTGCGTTTGCGGCTGGGGCATTTGGCCGCCGCCGAGCCGAGGCTGGACCGATTCTGGCAGAACCTTGAGGAAGCCGCGGAAACTATGATGCGTTATATGGATGCCCGAATCGCTTTTATGATTCGGGATTCCGGTTTTTTTGAAACGAATTTCCTTGTTCGAGAAGGTTTTATTACTCCGGAGCGGTTTACCGGGATGTTTGGGCTTGTGGGTCTTGCGGAATGTGTTAATACCCTTTTAGCGGATAAATCCTGCCGATTCGGACGGGACGAGGAGGCCGATAAGCTGGGCCTGGAAATCCTCGGCCGGCTCGACGAGCTGGTGAAAGCCCATGGCAATCCCTATTGCGGCGGAACCGGAGGGCATTTCCTTTTGCATGGCCAGGTCGGCCTCGATACCGATACCGGAGAAACTCCGGCCGCGCGGATTCCTATCGGCGAAGAGCCGGAAGAACTCATCGACCATATCCGGCACTGCGGATTATTCCATCGATTCTTCCCGGCCGGAATCGGCGAGGTCTTTGTCGTCGAGGCTTCGGCCCGGGGCAATCCCGAATCCGTCCTGGACCTGGTAAAGGGCGGATTTTCCGAGGGGGGCCGGTATTTCTCGATTCACTCCCGGGATTCGGATGTTATTCGGATTACCGGTTACTTGGTGAAGCGGTCCGAAATGGACAAATTATCCCGGGGGAACCAGGTCCTGCAAAACACGACAGCCCTCGGCCTGGGGGCGGTTCGGAACGCCCGGATCTTAGAGCGGAAGCTTCGATGACTCCCCGGGCCCCGATCAACCGTATTCTTCGTTCCAGTTTCGTCGATGGTCCGGGGAATCGGTGCGCGGTTTTTGTGCAGGCCTGTAATTTCGATTGCGTGTACTGCCATAACCCGGAAACCCTCCGGCTCTGCTCGGCCTGCGGAGTCTGCGTCGGCGGGTGTCCCGGGGGCGCCCTTACCCAAACCGCCGCCGGGATTCGGTGGCAATCTTCGCTTTGCACAAAGTGCGATGCCTGCCTTAAAATCTGCCCCCATAACGCCAGTCCTCGGGTTCGGTTTTTGACTCCTGAGGAGGTAATGGCGGAAATCGAATCGGCTCTGCCTTTTATCCGGGGGGTTACCGTATCCGGGGGGGAATGTACCCTTTATCCCGATTTTTTGAAGACCCTAGGGGACCTGATTCACCGGCAGGGGAAAACGTTTTTTCTCGATACGAATGGAAGTTACGATTTTTCCGCGGATCCGGAGCTCCTGGCCCGGGCTGATGGAATCCTGCTGGATGTCAAAGCCCTTCCCGGGGAAGCGGAACGGGTTATCCGCCGGTCCGGGTATGCTATTTTTTCCGCGGTCCAGTTCCTGGCCGAATCCGGCAAGCTCTACGAAGTCCGGACCGTGGTGAGTCCCGGGCTTTTTGATGCGGCCGGCTTGGTAGAGAGGGTCTGCCCTTTGCTGGCGGGTTCCGGGGCCCGGTATAAGCTGATTCGTTATCGTTCCGCCGGAGTCCGGCCCGGGGCCGCGGAGGTTCTCCGGCCTCCTGATAACGCTCTCCTCGACCGATTATCTGCCTGCTGTTCCCGTTACGGCGTTCCGGCAACCCTTCTGTAGCTGTTTTCTCTTTTATTCCTGAGATTTCGCCCTTTTAGCCGGATGCAACCGGAATTCGGCCTGCTTTTTTCGCAATTACATTACCTTTAAACATGACCTGGCCGGCTTTTTCGGCAATTACATTACCGAAGAAACCTAATTCGGCCTGCTTTTTCGGCAATTACATTACCGAAAAAACCTAATTCGGCCTGCTTTTTCGGCAATTAAATTGCGAGAAAACCTAATTCGGCCGGCTTTTTTCGCAATTACATTACCTTTAAACATGACCTGCCCGGCTTTTTCGGCAATTAAATTGCGAGAAAACCTAATTCGGCCGGCTTTTTCGGCAATTACATTACCGAAGAAACCTAATTCGGCCGGCTTTTTCGGCAATTAAATTGCGAAAAAACCTAATTCGGCCTGCTTTTTTCGCAATTACATTACCGAGAAAACCTAATTCGGCCGGCTTTTTCGGCAATTAAATTGCGAGAAAACCTAATTCGGCCGGCTTTTTTCGCAATTACATTACCGAAAAAACCTAATTCGGCCTGCTTTTTCGGCAATTACATTACCGGAGAAACCTAATTCGGCCGGCTTTTTTCGCAATTACATTACCTTTAAACATGACCTGCCCGGCTTTTTGGGCAATTACATTACCGAAAAACCTAATTCGGCCGGCTTTTTGGGCCCGGTCAATAGTACGTTATGCGGTAATCCGCGAAAGCAATAAACCCAATGCGCCGGTATACGTTGCGGGCCGAGTGGTTTCGCTTTTTCACGAAAAGAGTAACCCCCTTGCCGGAGGCCAGGAGGCTTCGGGCAAATTCCGCGGTCAGTCTGGACCCGATGCCCAGGCCCCGGTATTCCGGCAAAACGTAAACTCCCCCGATCTGATACCGGGAAAAGGACGCCGCATTCGTGTTGATTTTGCCAAGAATACGCCCCTCCAATTCGGCCACAAGAATCCGTTCCTTCGTCAGGATGGATTCCAAAGAAAGCCGGCACGCCGCCGGAAAAAACTCCGCGCCGGCCGGCAAAACTTCTTCCTGTTCATACAAGGCTTGGAGATGAAATAACTCCTCCAGATCGGAAGCCTCCGGAGAACGCACCATCAGCCGGGAAGGACCCCGATGCAGACTGTTCGGATTCGGCGGCCGATCCAGAGACATCAAATCATAATCAATGCGATCAAAAGCCGAAAGTCCCAGCCGGCTCAGACCGGATTCCAGCAAAACCGTTTCCTCTTTAAGCCCCTGAAGGGCATGAATATCAATCTTTCTAAGAAATCGGGCCATAAACCGGGGAGGCAAAAATATATCCCGGCCCTGGAAAACCGGAAAAACCGTGCCTTTACTGTGCATAAGGAGAGCCCGCAAAACCCCCGCCCGATCTCGAAGGGACCACAGAGGCGCGCAGGAATCCGGATCCTGCAAAAATCGGGCCGCGGCCCCAACACAATAGGTTTCCCGGGAACGCAAAAACCCCAAAGTGTCTTTATCCTGGGGGGCCCTTTTCCAGTCCGGGGAAGCCCCCCTCATGGAGAAGTCCCCCGGGACTCCCCAAGAGAAAAGGGTAAAACCCCGGGCCCCGGAATGCGCCCCAGTAACGCGGAAAAACCCGCCACAAAAGACGGCGCCGCGTAACTATACACCGCCAGGGCCCCATCCGCCCAAAGCGCGGAATCAAGATACCCCGGATTCAGGACCGAAAATACCACCACCCGGGGACCCAAATCCCGCAGGGCCCCCAGAGGCTTCAAATCTTCTTCGCTGGAAATGCAGAAAATCACGGTATCGGCCCTTTGAGCGCGCCGAACCAAGTCATAGCCCCCGGAAAGGGTGTACCGATACGTCTCCGCCGAAGGATACGCGGCCCGGCCGGCTTTGAAAAAGTCTTCGGCATAAGACCGGGCCGCCAAAAGCACCTTCCCGGCTTTTTCCGGATCCAGGGGCACCACGGCCTCATCTTTCACGATGGTAACGCTTCGGGCGGCCAGGTCGAGAAAAAAAGCCGTCCCCTCCGGATCCGGCAGATTCGTCTGGGCCCTTTCCAGGTCCGGAATAAGGGGAACCGCCTTTTCCCCCCTAAGAAACAGCAACTTCAGCAAAATAACCCGGCCCGCGGCAGAACGAACCCGGTCCCGCAGGGCCGGCTCTTGCCGCATCCCCGTAACCAGGCGAGTCCAAATCGCATCCGCCAAAGCCGGAGTCCGGGAAAAAAGCAATATATCATTCCCCGCCGCCAAGGCCTGCTTCCCGGCCATGGAAAGATTGCCCGCGCTCAAGACCGCGCCGTTCATCATAAGATCGTCGGTAATAACCACCCCCTGAAAGCCCAGCCGGTCCCGCAAGAGATCCCCCAGAAACCAGGGCGATAAAGACGCCGGAGCCCCCCCGGCCGGAGTATTCGGAAAGGCAATGTGCCCCGTCATAATTACCGGAACCTTTTCCCGGATCATAAGACGATAAGGAATCAGCTCCCGGTCCCAAAGCATATCAAGGGTAGACATCATCTGGGGAAGAACCCCATGGGAATCCAAAGCCGTGTCCCCATGGCCGGGAAAATGTTTCGCCGTAGAAATAACCCCGGTTTCCTGCTGACCCTTCATAAAGGCCGCGCCGAGTAAGCCCGCCTGCACCGGATCCACCCCGAAAGAACGAGGACCGATGAGCAGAGAATCCCGGTTCGTGTACAGATCCACCACCGGAGCGAAATTCATGTTTATACCCAAAACCGCCAATTCCCGGCCGATGTAAAAACCCGACCAATAGGCGTCTATAACATATCCCGACGCGCCCAAAGCCATGTTGCCCGGAGTTTGGCTGGTAGCTCCTTTTACATGCCGAATCCAGCCCCCTTCCTGATCCGTAGCCACCAGTAAAGGGATCCGGAAAGGATTTTTCCCGGCTTCAGCCTGAAAAATCCCAATAGTCCTAGCCAAGTCTTGGGTATTGCCGGTGTTCCAGCCGAAGACCTTGACTCCGCCGATGCGCCGCTGGCGAATCCAATCCAAAATAAGGGGATTCGGCAGAGTGCCGTTTGACCGATCCCCCCAGCCGAACATCAAGGTCTGCGCGAGAGCTTGTTCGTCGGTCATATTCTCGACCAGCTCGGCGGCTAAGAGGGCCGGGTCTCCAGGATCGTAAAAGTCCAAAGCGAAAGCCCGGAGGCCTCCCAGAAATAACAGAACCCCAATTTTCCCTTTCATTTTATTTCAACACCACCTCGGTACGGCCGAAGCCTCCAAGTTCAGGCCGGGAAAAATAGTAATCCGCGACCTGGGGCTGAGCTTTGAGAAATTCATGGACCCCCCGCTGGAGAATCCCATCGCCTTTGCCATGCACCACAGAAAATTCCTGAAGCCCGGACAAAACCGCGGCATCCAGCTGACGCTGAAGGGCCTCCAGAGCCTCCGCAAGCCGCAGGCCCCGGAGACTTATCTCAAACCGAGCCGGAGAAGCCGAAACAAGATCCGAAAAAATATCCGGCTTTTGGGGAGCCGAAGAAGAGGTGCGGGGAAAAATATCTTTTTCCGGAAAACTCATCCGGAGAGAACCAATTTCCACAATCCAAGCATCCTTTTTATCAGGCCGAAGCGCGATGCCGGGACGTTTAGCGGCTCCCACCAGGACTTCCGCCCCGGGACGCAGGTTTTTCATCTGCGGAAGGGCCCCTTCATCCAGACGGCGGGCTTCTTCCTGAAGCTGATCGGCTTCTTTTTCAAAATCCGCCTCCTGAAGCGCGGCCGCGTCTTCGAGGTCCTGGAGAAAGGCCTTGACTTTCCGGGTTTTTTCCCGGGTAAGTTCTCCTTCCCGAACCTCCCGGACCAGGTTTTCGAGGGTTTTTCGGCTTTCATCGAGAAACCGCCGCAGATTGCCGAGGCCTCCGGCTTTAAGTTCCGCTTCCTTCTGCTTGAGCCGCAGTTCCTTGAGGTCCGCTTTTCGCTGAGCTTCCCGAAGATGATATTCCGCCTCTTTCCGGGTCCGGTCCGCGAGGGCCAACTCCTTCTGCTTCTGTTTCAGCTCTGCGATAAGGGCGGATACATCGGACCGCTCTTTATCCAGGTAAGACCGAGCCTGGGCTAGGATCTCCTGGGGCAATCCGTTTCGGGCGGCAATGTCCACCGCCCGGCTTTCCCCGGGAAGCCCCAAAATAATGCGGTACGTGGGAGAAAGGGTTCGGAGGTCAAAGTCCACCGAAGCGTTTTCAACCTTCCCCCGGGTATACCCGTAATGCTTGAGAGTCCCCTGGTGAGTTGTGACTATAAGGCATACATTTTTTTCAATAAGATAATCCAAAATCGCCAGGCCAATCGCGCTTCCCTCTTCCGGGTCCGTGCCGGACCCCAGCTCGTCCAGCAAAACGAGGGAATTTTCGGTCGAGGCCTCCGCGATTCCGGCGATGTTGGTCATGTGGGCCGAAAAAGTCGAAAGGGCCTGCGTTAAAGACTGCTCGTCCCCGATGTCCCCATACACCCCGTCGAATATCGGCAGGGCCGTTCCTTCCTCGGCCGGCACCGCAAGCCCGAATTGATTCATCAACGCAAATAAACCGACCGTTTTGAGGGACGCGGTCTTTCCGCCGGTATTCGGTCCTGTGATGATTACCGTCCTCGTATCTCCCAGCAAGGCGAAATCAATCGGTACCGCCTGGGGCCCCAGCAAAGGATGCCGGGCTTGTTTGAGGGTTATCGTTCCGGTATCGGCGAAACAGCCCTTCGTTTCAAAGGAATACCGGGCCCTCCCCCGAATCGTCTCTAAAAATATGATAACTTCATGAAATTCCTGTAATTTTTGGCGATGTTCAGCGATTTCCGCAGTCATCTCCCGAAGAATCCGTAAAATTACCGCATCAAGTCTGCGCTGTTCAATAAGAATATCGTTATTTTTTTCTACCACTTCGATGGGTTCCACGAACAACGTCTGCCCCGTAGCGGAAGCCTCATGGACAATTCCCTTGATGCGTCCCCGGAAATTCGCCTTTACCGCCAGCACAATCCGTCCGTCCCGCTGAGACGGCACCGTTGATTGGAGGATGCGCCGGGTATCCTCGTTAAGGGCGTAGCCGGCGATCAGGGTCTCCACCTCCCGGAGGAGCTTGCGAATCCGGCGGTGAATTTCCTGCAATTCCGGCAGGTCCCGAAGCTTTCCCTCTTTGTCTAGGACCCGAAAAACCGCTTGGGCGACCTCGGCGCAAGACGGCGCGGCGGCCCCGGCCTTCCGGAGGGGCCCTTCCTCATCCTCCCCGGCAAGAAGCCAACGCAGTAAAGTTTCCCCTCGTTCCACAAACAAGCCTACCGCAAAGGCCTCATCGATTTCAAGGCAGGACCCGGAAACATCAAGTTTCGTCAGTAAAGAGCCGATGTCAGGAAGATGTTCCCGTTTTTCCGCCCCTTCAGCGATCCGGGCGGTTACCGCCGCGGTCAAAGTTTTCAGTTCCGCCGCCTCGGCGGGATTCCACCGAGGCAAGTCTTCGGCAATACGCCGGGCGGCTTCTCCGCTTAGGGTCCCGGCCGCAACTTTAGCGCGAACCGCGTCAAAGTCCAGAAGTTTTAACGTTTTTTCGTGCATTTTTCTAATATTTCCCAAGGCTGTCTTTCGCCAAAGCGAATCCCCGGGGCTTAGGTTTTGATGGACTGCGCTAAGGCGCGTCCCCGGTTTTTTAATATTTCAAGGTCTTGGGGGGAAGGAACGCCGACCCACTCGAAGGGTTCGATGGAAGTCCAGGAAAGTCCTGCTATACTTGCGTCGTACTCTTTTTGCGCTCCTCCGGACCAGCCCCAGGAGCCGATACGCAGGGCTGTTTTGCGGTGTATATGTTTGCGCCGGAATATGTCAAGAACATAGGCCATGGGCGGAAATAACGCGTATTCGTAGGTTGGGGCGGCGATGACCAGTCCCGCGCTTTTGAAGGCCGCCGCTAAGATGTAGGAGATGTTATCATCCGGGACCCGGTGAAGCGAATAGGGAAGGCCTTCGCTTTCGATGCCTTCCAGTACGGCCTCGAGGCCCTGTTTTGTGTTGCCGTACATGGATCCCCAGATGACGGCGATTTCTTGTTCCGCCGGACCTTTGGAATAGGATGCGTACCGTTGATATTGCTGGATTACCGCTGAAGGATTTTTGCGCCATACGAGGCCGTGACTTGGAGCGATGCAGGCGATGTTCAATCCGGCAAGTTTCTGAATTGCCTTTTCCACGAAAGGCGAAAAGGACGCCACGATATTGGCGTAATAGCGGAGGGTATTTTTTTCAAAGGCCTGTAATTCCGGTGGGGAAAACTCGTCGTCGAAGAGCCGGCCGCCCAGCGCGCCGAAGGAGCCGAAGGCGTCGCAGGAAAAGAGGGTTCCTGAGGCACCTTCCCAGGTGACCATGGTTTCGGGCCAATGGAGATTTGGGGTTTCAAAAAAGGTAAGGACCGTACCGTTGCCGAGGTCGAGGGTTTCGCCGTCTTTTACAGCTCGGAGGTTCTCGTTTATGTTATAGAAGGATTTGACAAGATTTATTCCTTTAGGGGTAGCGATTATTTCGGCTTGGGGATTTTTTTCTCTGAATTGTTTGAGCCAGCCGGTATGGTCTGGTTCGAGGTGGTTCAGGATGAGGTAATCGACGGCCTTGAGATCGAGACCTTGGGTTTGAAGCGCGGTTTGGACTTGGTCGGATGCTTTGTGGCGGTCCTGCACGAGGTCGATGAGCGCGTTTTTTTTGCCTTTTACCAGGTATGTATTGAGAGTTACTCCTTCGGGAGTAGGCCAAATGCCCTCAAAAAGCTCTGTTGTGTGAACATCAACGGAGATACACGAGAGGGCGTCTGAAATAGCAAAGGGATTCATTAAAACACCTGCCCTCAGAGCGGATTACTTCTTGATGACTGAAGCGACCCGTTCTAAAACTTTAGATCTGTCCAAAGGTTTAACGATGAAACCTTTGGCGCCGGCTATGAATGCTTTTTTAACTAAATCTTCTTTTCCCAAGGCGCTGACCATAATGACCACCGCGTCTTTGTCGAATTCCAAGATTTTTTCCAAAGCGGAAAGGCCGTCCATTTTGGGCATAGTGATGTCCAACGTGACGAGATCGACATTTGGGTGCATTTCTTTGTATCGGTCTAGTCCTTGGGCGCCGTCCGCCGCGATTCCGAGGATTTCAAATCCTTCGGAAGTGAGGATTTGGCTTAATTGTTTTGCAATGAATACTGAATCATCCACCACAAGAACCCGGTACGGCGTACCATCGCTCCGGATACCGGTTGCATCAGGGATCATCCTTAAACACCTCTCTTAGGAAATTTCAGCGATATACTTCGCTTGGGTATATTCCCGGCTAGACTATGGCGGGAGTATAAAACGGGATTACCGGTTGAGGATAGTTACGACCCGTTCCAACACCTTTCGTCTATCCAGGGGCTTGACGATGTAGCTTTTTGCGCCGGCGAGGAGGCATTTTTTAACGACATCTTCTTTGCCGAGGGCGCTGACCATAATAATCTTGGCGTTTTTATCGAATTCCAAGATTTTCTCCATGGCGGAAACCCCGTCCATGACCGGCATAGTGATGTCCATGGTAACCAGATCAACCCGGGGATGCATTTCTTTGTATCGGTCTAGTCCTTGGGCGCCGTCCGCCGCTGTCCCCAGCACCTCAAATCCTTCAGAGGTAAAAATCTGACTTAATTGTTTGGCAATAAACATGGAATCATCCACTACAAGAACCCGGTACGGACTGCCGTCAGGACGCAACCCCTGGGGCACCTTCTTTTCATTATCGTTACCGGTAATATCGCTCATTGCTACCATGCGGTACACTCCTCTACACTTGAACTACCCGTCGACTCAGGGCAAGGGCTTCTCCTTTTATATCGGCAGATTCCTCCCAGTCCCTACGGTTTAGGAAAAACTACAGCCCTTTCCGGACTTGTCAAGACACCGGACCCAAACCGGTATAGGTATAGTATACTATACCATCCTTAGAATGATCAAGTATTACCCTGCATCAGCCTATAAATTCCAGTATACCTACCTTAAATCTTATATTTTTATATCGTATTGATTAGGAAATGTCAATAGTGAAATTTGGGGGATTTTTTAATCAAAAAACAGCCCGGCGTCATTTCCAAAAACCGCCGCCGGGAAATCCGGAATTACAGTCCCAAAGCCTGCTTGAAGTTTTTCACAACTTCATCCGTCCCGGGACGGGCGTCCACATCGAGAAGAAGGCCTTTTTTCCGGTAAAAATCGATGAGCGGCGCGGTTTGATCCCGGTAGACTTCGAGACGTTTTCGGATGGCTTCTTCTTTATCGTCTTCCCGGATGTACACTTCGCCGCCGCAGGCATCGCAGAGACTTTCTTTCTTGGGTTTATTGAAGAGCACATGGTAATTGGCGCCGCATTTCTTGCAGACTCGGCGCCCGGAGAGACGTTCCAGCACCTTTGCATCCGGAATATCGAAGTTGAGAACCTTATCCGCCGAGGAAAATTCCGCAAGAGCTTCGGCTTGGGGTATGGTCCTCGGAAACCCGTCGAGGATGTAGCCTTTTTGCGCATCCCCTTGGGAAAGCCGTTCCTTGACCAGTTCGATAGTGGTGTCATCGTCTACGAGTTTGCCGCTGTCGATGATGGCCTTGACTTTGCGGCCGAGAGGACTTTGCGCGGCTATGGCAGACCGGAAAATCACCCCCGTACTGATATGGGGAACCTTGACAAGATCCACCGCCTTCGCCGCCAAAGTTCCTTTCCCCGCTCCGGGAGGACCCAGAAAAATCAGTTTCATACTATGCCTCCGATTATCGTTTTTCTTATTTTCCCGGATTTTTCTGTCTTATACAAGCCCGCCAGGCCGGCCGACGTTTTACCCCCCGGCGGAGGTGAAGAAACGTTTTTTTTCAGCCCACAAGCCCAAGGCTGGATTGGGAACATAAAAAATCCGCTCTCCGTCCGGGAGGGTGTTCCAGCCAAGCCCCAGGGTATCGACGTCATACCGAGCCAAGGCTTCTTTGAGGTCGCCCCATTCGTAGCCTACGGATTCAATTTCCCGGCGGCTCAATCCGGGTCCCGGGCAATACCGCACCCGAAAACGGCCCTCGCTGGAGCCATGAATCAGATGGGCCGCCGCGCTGAGTCCTCCTGCGAGTTCCGGTTCTTTCCCGACTTTTTCCTGTATTACTTTTGCCGGCCGGTAGCCGTATTTCCGGATCAGCCGGTCATTTCCGTAATCTTCCCCGAAACGTTCCAGTCCCGGGGCTAAAATCAGCAGTTCTCCGGCATCTGCCAGGGCCATTCGGGTCCGGTAAATCGCCTTATTTCCCAGCCAGGTGGTGCGGAATTCACTGCTCTCCAGATACACTACCGCTTTAGTAATCGGCTCCTCGAGAATATCGACATTCAATTCCTGGGCCAGCTTGGCGGCGGCTTCAAAGCATTCCCGGCCAAAACCGATGTAAAGCCCCCGGACCGCAAGGGACCCCCGAGGCTTCCCGGCCCCCGAGGCTTCCAAGTCGGTCCGGGGACTGACCACGGTCAGAACCCACAAAATCGGCGGGAGGAGGGGGCTGAATCGGCGCATTCCTTCATCAAACATCGCCCGAACCGGGGTATCGATTCTTCCCATCATTCGTTCCATTCCGTAAGAGGCGCCGACGAAATGGCTTTTATCAATGGCTTCCTTGCCCCCGGTGCCGACAAAGATGTTTTTTGCGTGATTCGCCATGCCCACAACTTCATGGGGGACCACTTGTCCAATCGATAGAATAAGCGAAAATCCCCCATCCCGCAGAGCTTTATTCACCTGTACGGGCCAATCATAATGGACCGCGTTCTCCGAAACCTGGGCCACCCAATCCGCTTCGAGACGTCCCAGTTCAACTACGTCGTTGCGCCAGTCATGGGATATAAATTTATCCTGGGGACTTTTGTGAAACATTTTGCGGAGTTCTTCCCGGGTCATGACAATATGAGTCCCCAAAGCCGGCATAATCGCGCCAACCCGAGAACCTAGTTCCCGACAAGCCAGATCCGTAAGATACCCCGCCCGAGAATGAAACCGAGTGCCATCCGGCGGTAAAATCAGCACCGGACCCGACGGCGCGGCATCAGCCCCGGCCCGGGCCAACCCCTGAGCAAGCAGTTCGTCCAATTCCAAATCCGATAAATCCCTTGACAAACCGCCTTCTGCAATATACGTCATAAATATTTCCTTTTCTTTTAGTTTATCCTATATATTTAAAAAAATCTATATCGGCAAATATATACTTTAAATAAGCTGAAATTTGGATGAGGTACCAATAGACCTTTACCGTATTTTGCGCTAATATTAGGTATGCTTTGGTTATTATTGTGTTTGGTATTTTTTTCCTGCTCCTCGGCTGGGTCCCCGCCGGAACCGAATCAATCAACGGAGCCGAACCCCCTCGAGGAAACCGACACCCTCAAGGCCGAAAATAAGACTCCTGCGGAATCCGCGCCCGGGGCAGAGCCTGCATCGGCAACGCCAACCCCGGCAATAGCAGAATCCGCGCCCCCGGCCCAAACTCCAGGGGCGGCAGAAGTTTTGACCCAAAGTACCCCGGCCGAGTCCGCGGAAACCCAACCTCCGCCGGCGCCGCCTAGGTCTGTCGCGTCATCGGATATACTTTCTCCCCTGGATCCCATCACAAGAATTTTCGATGATCCTTCCCAATTTCTGTACGCCCCATTACCGGCTCAAGCGTCTTCGTCGGAGGCTACATCGGTTATGACCTTTCCTCCGGGTTCCGGGCTTTCTCCTTCGGCTACGGTTCCTTCGAGGCCCCCGGCGGAACGTTCTAGCATGACGTTTTCCGGGATTCCTCAAACCGGCGCGGTTCAGGCTCCGGCCGAGACGTTTCGTCAAGCTCTGGACTGGTATTATCGGGGAAATGTGGAACGGAGTATTCGGGAATTTGAAACCCTTCTCCGGGCAGACCCGGCGAATTCCGCGGTTAAGTGGGAACTAGTCCGAATGTACCTTGAAACCGGACAGGGCAGTTCCGGGGCGTCCCTTTTGGAATCCCTGAAAACCGGCAATCCCGAAGCCGCCCAGGAGCTTTTTATCGCCTTTTGCCTTGACGGAAAGTATCAGCCCGCGCAGGCTCTGCTTCCCCTAGCCCGGGAAACGAGCGAAACTCTGTTTTACCAAGCCCTATTGCGCCGGGATCTGGGAGATAAGCGGCAAGCCGCGGAACTTTTACGCCGAAGTCTTGGGATGGAAAATTTCCGGCCCATCGGCTGGTTTATCCTTGGAGAGCTGACCGCGGATTCCAATCCTTTGGAGGCGGAAAGCAGTTTCCGGACGGCCCTCAGGCAGGACCCGGAATTTCGGAACGCGTATTTTCCCTTGGGAGTTTTGCTTTTGGCTTCGGGAAATTATTCTGAAGCCTATACGTATTTAAACCGGGCGAATCAGGCCTTTCCCCGAAATCCGGCCATCACCCGCCGGCTTAATGAAGCCGCCCGGCAAGTACCCGAAAGCGAACGGAATCCCCGGCCCCCGGCTCGGGTTGCGGAACGCCGAAAAATTACGGCTTCGCCGCCGAAGGTGAAATCCATCCCGATTCCCGGCTTGACTCTTGTGCGGATCTGCCTGGCGGAACAGCAGAGCCTTATTTCAATAAAAACCGGCGGAGCTTATACCTTGCGCTCGGATCCTGGGGCCTATACCGGAAGCGAATCCGAACAGCTCTGGATCGAATTACGGAACGGACGTATTCTTGTGCAGAATCAGAGCGAGCGGAATATTGCGCTGTCGGATAAACCGATTACTCTGGAGTACGCGGATCGGGACAGCACAACTATTCTTTCCGGTTTTACTTCGGAAGATCGGGCTTATCGGGGAAGCATTGAGTTTCGCCTTGATTCCGGGGGTATTACCCTCATAAACATACTGAATATAGAAGAATATCTATACGGAGTAATTCCCGCGGAAATGCCCGCGTCGTGGCCCTCGGAAGCGTTGAAAGCTCAGGCTATTGCGGCCCGATCGTACACTTTGGCGAATATGGGACAATACGACGCGAAGGGCTTTGATCTCTACGGTTCGGTGCTTTCTGCGGCTTATCGGGGCGTTACCGGAGAGGCGAGGGCGGCTACCGCCGGAGTAGACGCTACTCGGGGAATGTACCTCCGGGCCGAAGGCAAACCGATGCAAGCCTATTACTCGGCGAATCACGGCGGATACAGCGAAGACTCGGTTTCTGTCTGGGGTTCGGACACGTACAACCCGGCGGTGCCGGACAAACTTGTACCCCTCCGGACGGATTGGCTTCCGTTGCAGGATTTGACGATGTGGATTCGGGAGCGGCCGCCTTCGTATTCATCGATGCCGAATTTACATTCTTCCCAAGCCTATCGTTGGGAGAAATGGGTTTCCGCCGAAGAACTTCATTCCCGAAACGCCGAATACGGCGCCCTGGGGGATGTTCTTCAAGTAATAAGCCGGGGCCGAGGCATTTCCGGCAGAATCAACGAAGTCGAGCTGAAAGGCTCCCAGGGAAGTATGCGGATAAAAGGCGACCGAATTCGTTCCCGCCTTGGGGGTTTGCGGAGTAATTTATTTACGATTCGCAGTAAGATTGGAAAAGACGGTAAACCCGAATACTTTATATTTCAGGGCGCAGGCTGGGGACATGGCGTGGGAATGGATCAGAGCGGCGCGGCGGGTATGGCGCAAGCCGGATTTTCCGCCCCGCAAATTTTAGCGCATTACTATCCCCGGGCGGAACTGATCCAAAATTAACCGTTTAGTTGATCTGACAAAGTTTTTCCGGGGCAATAAGAGCGATAAGTTTTCGGGCGGTAAGGAATGCAGGATCGAGGAGGGGAATAGGAAAACGTTCCGGCACCGGCACGGCGAGGGGCAGTTCGGTACAGCCGAGAATGACGGCTTCCGCGCCCCGGCCGGCAAGCTCCCGGATTTCCCGGGCGACTACGGCGGCGGCTTGGGCTGTTACCGGCTGAGAATGGGCTTTTATCCCGAAATCTTCGCTGTAAATCGCGGTATGTATTTTTTCCTGTCCTTCCGGTTCAGGTTCGAGAAGCGTAAATCCTTCATCAGCCCGGAAATACTCATGGTACACCCGGCTTTGGTAAGTTCCGGCGGTGGCCAAAAGGCCCAGCCGGGAATCCCGCAGAGACGTTTTCACATAGGCCGCGCAGGTTTCCAGCATATTGATAATCCGCAGATCCGGCAGAGTTTCAGCGGTCATTCCAAGGAACCGCCCGAAGATTCGGCTTGAGTGAGCGGTATTGCAAGCTACCGCCGCGTACCGGACTCCGGCGGCGTATAAACTCTGCGCGCAGGCGAACATCCCGAAAGCGGGATTTTCGGCCTCCTCTTTTTTATGCAACAGAAAAGCTGTTCTATCCGGAATAATCGACGGACAGGAAATCAGCATACAATTCAGGTGATCCTGATCCCGTACCGCCCGGGTATTTGCAAAAATATGCCGCAGGAAATCAAGCCCGGCGTACGGACCTAGGCCGCCGATTACGCCGATGCACGGTTTTAACGTATAGTCAGCAGAAGTATCTTTTTTAAAAATATCTTGGGAAGATATATCGTTAGAAAAAGCATCCATCTTTTTATATCCTTTCTTTTTGTATCCTTTATATTTTAGGTTCATATTTTAGGTTCTTTGAGAAAATTTTCGCTTCTGAGATTTCTGATGATACTGTCGATTCGCATAAGATCAGGACTTCCTATAGGTAAAAGAAAGCAGATGAGACGTTTTTCGTTATTTTCTTTTACCGCCGCCCAAGACCGAGAAAAGCAGAGTCCTTTGGGGTGATCTTCGGTTCGCTTGATGACGCCGGCGATTAGATCGGCTGACTGTTTCGCCTTCGCCTGATCCGCTTCGCTTAGGCTTGCGGCGTCTTTCAGCGCGATTTCCCGGTTGAGCCTCCGGGCGATTTCTTTGACGAACTCGATTTCCATGCCTTGTAATAACCCGTTTCGTCGGCTTAGAATCGGAGGTATATCCCGGACTTCCTGCACATACACGATAAACCGTTGTTTCGCTTCACTAATCCGTTCGTATCTGCCGGTAAGCTGAAGTTCTTCTTCCCGGGATTTTTGAGGACTTGGGAAATATTCGGATTGCGCCGGTTCAGAAGGGGTTTTAGTTTGGGTTTCCTCAGAAACTTCGCCGTCCTGTTTGGCGATAAGAGTAGTGGCGACCATATTAACGTACACAATGAGAAAAGTTCTGAAGGGATCGATAATCGGATCAATCGCCATAAATATAATAAGTACCGCTTCTAAGGGCAAACTCAGGGGGTCTAAGACGATGCTCATCATCGACAGAGTTACTATTCCGGACGCCCCGGCGGTGGCGGTGCCGCCGAAAATCACGCCGATAAGAATGATAAGATAGTGAATCAGTTCAAGGGGAGTATTGTAAATCTGCACGATGAAAAATACCGCCAGGCCGAAATAAAAAATATTTCCGAATCTGCCCAAGGTCATACCCAAGGGCAAAGTTAGATTTACTGCGTTAGAATTGAATCCTAATTTCGTATCGAGACAGGTTATTGCGCTCGGCAGAGTCGCCATGGAGTTTCGGGTAGCGAAGGCAAGCAGGATCGGCTCAAATAAAATAGAAAAAACTTTGAAGGGATTCGCTATTCCTGAACGAACCCACATTATAACTGTCGAAATGAGAAAGATAATCAGGGTTCCGATGCAGAACATAGTAATAAATTTAGACATAGCGATAAATATTTGGATGCCTACCGATGCGATTTGTCCTGCGAGAAGGCAGACTAAACCGAAAGGAAGCAGATACAAGGACCAGCCGATAAGTTTTTGGAAAGCTTGAAAAATCGATGAAAAGAGGTTTATAAGCATATTTGCGGCATCTTCGGGCAGAGAGCCGATAGCGATGCCGAAAATAATCGAGAAGAATACTATCGCCATGGTGCTTCCCAGATTTAAAGCCCGGAAGACGTTTGCGGGAATCATATCCCGGAAGAAACTCGCCATACTCGGCCGTTGGACTCCGGAAGCGGTTTCGGTGATGGATCCGAGATTTATTTCCAGCGCGCCGCTTACGCCGTTCTCGTCGGTTGTGGAAATGAGTTTTGCCAATAAGGACCGGGTATTTTCGTCGAGGCCTGCTCCGGGTTTGCCGAAAAACCCAACCCCAATGCCGACCACCGCGCATCCGAACATACAAATTATAAACACAATTACTATTCTTTTAATCAATCCCGCACTGCTTTTATTGCGGATTAGTTTTCCTAAACTCGAAGAAATTGCGGTTAGGATAATCGGGATAACCGTCATTTGCAGATAGAACAGGTAAAGCTGACCGGGAAACTCGATAAATTCCGCGAAGTTGCGGATTCCCAACCCGGCGGAAATCCGTTTATTCATAAGACCGATAAGCGTTCCAAGCACTACGCCGACTAAAATGGTAAGGGGATGTTTTAAAATCGGACCTTTCATATTTTCTCTCTTTATTTATTTTCTTCTGCGAAATGCCGGGCGATAATCCGGCTGGGGGTGAGTTCCCCGCGTTTTTGCAAGAGATACTCGCTTAAAAAGACGTTAAGCCATTCCTGCAAAAGCGGCGCGTCCGCGGAAACCGCCATCGCTATGGGGTCTCGTTTATCGTTTATGAATACCGGTTTCATTAAAATCGAAGCGTCTTTTCGGGTCGCGTTGATAATGAGAATTTCCCCTTCATCCCGATAAATCCCCAGTACTTTGCCTGAAAATAAGGCTTCTACCGTTTGTTCCCAAGAATCGAAGGTCTGCACTTTCGCGGTCGGGAAATTTAACAGCGCGAAATTCATGTACGAAGAATTTTTTATCACTCCTAAAGAACCGTTATAATTCCTGATGAAATGGGGCAACTGCTCTTCTGTGCCAATTTTGGCGAATTCAAGGCGGTTCACCAGCAAAGACTGCCGAAACGAAACATACGGATTAGTGTACCTAATCTGTTCAGCCCGCTGAGTGGTCATGCTCAACTTACTCAAGGCCACATCCGCTTTTTTGTTCATTACCTGTAAAACCACATCGTTAAAGGATTGGGATTCCCGGTCGAAGATCGCCCGAACCCGCAAACGGTTCGCAATTTCATACCCGATTTCCACATCCAGGCCGATGAGTTCTCCGCTCTCCGGATCCCGGTAGAAAAACGGTTTCTGATCCAGGGCAAGCATGGCAAAGCGGATACTCCCGCGATTTAAAATCGACCGAATTTCCACCGGATACGTCGAGGTATTATCCCTAACTACCGAAGCTAAATGTTTATTCTCTTCCGCAAGACGCTGAACCGTCTCCAGGGGCGTAAAATCCATCGTTTCTGGAACCGGGGTTTCCGCGGATTTTTGCGAAGCCCCGCAGGAAATAAACAGAAAAACTAACCCGAAAGAAAAAATATACTTGAGAAAAAAAGAAAAAATATTACTGGGCAACCGCGATCTCCTTTGCGTTTTCCAAAAACGTCTTTATATTTTCGCTGGCATTTTTTACTTCATTGACGTTCTGCGTCACTTCATGGGAAATGTTAGAAAGTTTTTCTAACTCCCGCTGGATCGAATTGCTCTGTTTGAAGATTATGCCGCTTCCTTCCTGCACTTGTTCGGTCATGCTTTGGATTGTATGCAGAGCGGTAATAATTTGGGACCCTCCGTTCGCTTGTTCGTCCACCGCGTGGTTTACGGTATCGAAGGAATCGTCCATCGCTTTAATTTCCCGGAAGATCATGTCCATGGATTCCAAGGTCTGTTTAAAAACTCCGCCGATTTCGTCAATCGCGGATTGCATTTTTTTTATTTCCGCGGAAATCATATCCGATTCTTTCCCGGACAGTTCCGCTAACTTCCGGATTTCCCCGGCGACTACCGCGAAGCCTTTCCCGACTTCCCCGGCATGAGCCGCTTCAATCGCGGCGTTCATCGCTAAAATGTTCGTCTGCCCCGCAATTTCCGAAATCGCTTTATTCGCGTTTTGAAGGGTCCCGGACTGCTCTTCTATGCCTTTAAGCACATCGGAAAGTTTTCCGAGCATCCGGCTTCCGGTCTCGGAAGATTTACTGAGGGTTTCCGTCGTCTTCCCGGTATTGCCTACGACGGTCCGAATCGATTCGATATTTCCCACCAGCTGTTCTATCGCCCCGGAAGAAGCCGCAATCTGGGAAGCCTGAGTCTGCACCGCGGTATTAAGGGAATCAATGCGCCCGAAAATTTCCGCCGCAGAATCCGCGGTGGCTTTCACCGAATCCATCTGGGCGTTCACCTGAATCTGCACCACTTCAATATGATCGTTTATCGATTCCACCGCGTCCGTCGAATTCGCCACGACCTTATTCAACCGGTTGCTGTTTTCCGCCGACCTTTCCAGATTATTCCGCAAGTCGTTTATCGCTTTTTTCAAACTATCCCGAATAGTTATTAGGGCCCATTGAATACTGCCGATTTCGTCGGTTTTAAGCCGTTCAATCCACCAGTCAAAATCAAGCCGGGAAAGGCGTTCCGCGGTATGCTGAATGTCCTGAATCGGGGTAATCAGTTTTTTATACGTAAACACAATCGATACCCCCGCGACGAGAATCAAAATAACCGCTCCTAATATAACGAGATTCCGCATAACCCGATTCACCTCCGCGTATACCGTCGAAGAGGGAACCGTCATAACCAAAATCCAATTCGCTTCAGGAATATATTCAGAATAGATAAAGTAATTCTTGTTAATAAGATAAAAAGAATCCTGCGAAAGAATAGCTTCTCTATAGAGCGTGAAATTTTCATCTTCAAAAAAATTACGATTTAACACCGCAGAAGAATCAGGATGAGAAATAAAAACTCCGGCTTTGTTGATAAGGTAAATATTTTCTTCC
Source organism: Spirochaetaceae bacterium (assembly GCA_031256905.1). GTDB lineage: Bacteria > Spirochaetota > Spirochaetia > Treponematales > Breznakiellaceae > JAITHW01. The sequence goes on along the minus strand of JAIRPY010000049.1, from coordinate 10,835 downwards.
TGCATAGACACGCTGTTTTCAAGCATTCCCGCAAGAAAATCAATGTCCACATCCGCCGATAAAACCCCCACATCCCGGCCGGTTTTATCGTAAATATTCGATGCAATCGAAATGGTTAATTTGCCGTTTCGGGCGGCGTAATAAGGCTCAATATAGATAATTTTCCCCGGATTCGCCTTGGCGTCCTGAAACCACGCCCGCTGAGTATTATCCCAGCCTTCGGCGGGCCGGCCCCCGTCGTGATAAACCACAAACCCTCCGGGCTGATTCCAAACAAGATTATTCGTCGTGTAAAGAAGCCACACATCCGACTGGGCGTCGACTGTCCGCTTCAAAAGAGTTTGCACCGCCGTAATATCGATTTCCTCGGCTCCCATAAAGTCGGAAACTCCCAAGGCGGTATAGCGAATCAAACTGCGCCACTCGGCAAATCGAGCGGTCACATTATCCCGCAATCGGGACATGGTCTCATTCATGCCCTGCTCAAGTTCCTGATTCGTAATCCGCCGCAGATTAACGAAAAATACCGCAGAAAGCGCGCAGGACGTCACCAGCATTATGCCCAAACAAATCGTGCTGAACAACGCCGCAATAGAGGACCTCCGCTTGTGAAGGGGCCGTTTATTGTTCATTCTTGTTTTTCCCTTTATTTTAATATTGTACCAGAGATTCCCAAAATATACAATACAGTTCCAAAGAGGCAAAAGCTGACTTCCCTTTCGGTGAATAATTTAAAAGAGAAATTAAATAGGACTAAAAGAGGGATGTCAATCCCGTTGAGCGTAGGGCTTTAGCCTAACACATCGTCGATCGTGAAAATTCCTTGCCGGGCCTTCCCCGGGACCCCGCCGGAACACCGGAGAAGCCATTCCGCCCCGGATAACGCGCCGGAAACTAGGCCTTCCCGATTTCGGGCGGTATGACGAATTTCAACAGAATCCGCCGGAGAATCAAACAGCAAGGCATGAACTCCCGGCACCGAACCGATCCGCAGACTTGGGTAATGCAACTCCTCCGGCCCAAGGGGTCGGTCCAAGGTTTCCCAAACCGGTTTTTCCTTGCGAGTCATTTCCGCCAAAACCCGGTCCACCAAAATTTTCGCCGTCCCGGAAGGACTGTCCGCTTTCTTGTTGTGATGGGATTCCCAGCCGCCGACGTCGTATTCTGGAAAAGGATCAAACAACTTCGCCGCGATAGCCGCAAGACGATAAAACAGATGCACCCCAAGAGAAAAATTCGACGCCCAAAGTAAGGACGAACCGGCTTTTTCCACGGCCCGTTTCACTTCATCGAGCCGGTCATACCAGCCGGTCGTGCCGATCACCCCGGGAATCCCCCGGTCCGCAAGATTCAGTATATTCGGAACCGCCCTATCCGGACGGGTAAACTCAATCGCCACATCCGGATCCGGAAGTTCCGGAAGAGTTTTATACATCGCCGAACCCAAAGACGTTTTCCCTTCCTCCCCATACGGCTCCACGACGCCGGTAATGGTATGCCCTCGTTCTAGGGCCCGAATCTCAATAAGTCGGCCCATCTTGCCGTATCCGATAATCCCTATCTTCATCTTTTTTAAACCCTTTATATAAAAAATTCGCGTTATATAAAAAATTCGCGATGTAAATTTTTAACGGCCTCGGCGGCTTGGAAATCCGACACGATGAAACTCATGTTTACTTTACTTGCCCCCTGGGATACCATTTGTACCGCTATATTATTTTGCTGACAGACCGAGAAGGCCCGTTGGAGTATTTCGGAAGACCGGCGGACGTTCCCGATAATCGTCACGATAGCTCGGCCGGTCTTCACTTCTACCAAGGCGATTTCCGTAAGAGCCGGCAGAAGGGGCGCCAGGTCGTAACTGGAATCCAAACTTACCGAAATGGAAACCTCGCTGGTGGCGACCATGTCTACCGAAACGCCATGTTTAGCAAAAACCGCGAACACTTTTTCCAAAAATCCGGATTGTCCAACCATGCGGGTGGATACAATGTCAATCAGAGTCACATTGCGCCGGGAAGTAATAGCCAAAACCGGCTGGGACGTTTCAGGACGGGCCGAAAAAATCCGGGTGCCCGGGGCTTTGGGATTATAAGAATTTTTCACCAGCACCGGGGTGTTGGTTTTCATACAGGGACGCATCGCCCACGGGTGCAGAACCTGCGCGCCAAAATAGGCGAGTTCCGCGGCTTCTTCGTAGGTTACCGCTTCCACAGGTTTGGCGGCCGGCACGATTCTGGGGTCCGCGGTGAGAATGCCGTCCACATCTTTCCAGACTTGGGCTTCTTCGGCTTTGCACGCCGCCGCGATGATCGTCGCGCTTCGATCCGACCCGCCCCGCCCCAAAGTGGTGATTTTCCCATTCCCGTCCTTGGCGATAAACCCGGTAATTACCGGCAAAACCCCTTCATCCAGTAAAGGATTGAGGATGCGGGGAATCCGATCCCAACTTTCTTTTAAAAGTTCCGCCGAAGAAAAGTTGGAATCCGAAATAAATCCCGCATCCCAGGCGTCCATAGCCTTCGCGGGAAGCCCCTGAGCGGTAAAATACGCGCCGGCAATCCGCACCGAAAGGCGTTCTCCAAAAGAAACAAGGTAATCTTTTGTGCGGTTAGACAACTCTTTCATGAGCGATACCCCTACAAGGAGATTCCTCAACTCTTCCAGCAGAGGATCTATCGCTGTCTGCACCTCAGGACTCAAGGCAAGTTCCCGAAGGGTTTTTATATGAAGCCCCGCGATTTTTTCTATAGATACCTCGCCGGTCTGCATAGCGATTTCAGCGGACTCCAAAAGATGATCCGTAGTGTCCCCCATAGCAGACAACACCAACGCCGGCTTTCGCTTTAATTCGGTCCGTACAATTTCCGTAACCTGTCGGATTCGTTCCCCATTGGCAACCGAACTACCCCCAAATTTCATCACAATCATAAAAAATAATCTTACCAAAAACTAGCCAATTATGCAAGCATTTTTCAAAATGTCAAAAACTCCGTTTGAAAACCCCGAAAGTGGAGTTCTGTTCGTTCTTAACCGATAATAAAAAATCATGGCAAAAATTCTACTTCTGGGGTTTATTGTGTTTTGGGTTCCTTTTGTTGGGAGTTACGGGCAGAGTTTGTTCCCCGGCGAAGCCCCGGACAGCCCGGGGGAATATGGACCGGAACCTTCTCCCGAAGGGAAGGGCCTAAAACCGGATGAAAAAAACTTGAGCATCCTTCAGGAAGATACCCGTATAGAACAGCGGGTGGACGGAGGATTTCATCTTTTTATCCGCAAAAAGCCGGATATAGCTTCGGTTCTGCTTACGGAAACCACGAAGGATCCTTCTCTTCAGGAAGCCAACTACGCCTACCGAGACTCCCAGTGGAATCCCATAAATGGCGATGAAACCCGGCTCCTCAATGACGCGCCGATTGCCCGAACCAGCCGCATTTGGTCCCTCATTGATTCTACTCCGGAACCGCATCCGGAGTTGGGCGAAGCTTTTCATATTTACATTCCCTACATCCTTTTGTACGGATATGCGTATACTCGGCATGGAGAAGTGTATGTGCAAAATGGCACGTACTTTAATATCCGTTCTTTCGCCCTGCCCTATGGGGATTATCGCGGGGCCTTTCAGGATAATCCGTTTATCTTGCAGACAACCCAGAAGCCTCTGGAAGGCCCCCCGGACGGGAATTATATGCGGGAAACCATCAACACTTTTGCGGAAATAACGACTTCAAATAACGGCGATCTGATTTGGTCCCGGGATCCCCAAGATTTGGTCGATAAGATTCGGACTCTCCTCGAAAAGGAACGCCGGAAAACTCTGGACGTGGCGATCTGCATCGATACGACCGCCAGTATGCGGGACGATCTGGCGGCGATAAAAGCGGGATTACCCGGGGTTTTGGAAGAAATGGTCCCGGAATTTTATGATTTCCGGATCGGTATGGTTTTGTTTCGGGATTATAACGAATCCTACCTCCATCGGATTATTCCATTTACGAAGGATTTGGAGGTTTTTAAGAAAAATCTGCAAACTCTGCAAGCCGCCGGCGGGGGCGATATTCCCGAAGCGGTGTACGAAGGGCTTTACGAAGGACTGACAAAATTTCCCTGGCAGAGCGAAGCCCGGTTGATCATTCTCATTGGGGATGCCCCGCCCCACCCCCGGCAACGAGGAAAAGTATCGAAGGACCTGGTAACCCAAACCGCAGCAGAACAAAAAGTGAAAATCAGCGCGATCATTCTTCCGTTATAAGCCGGCGGCCTGGAAAGCCGGCCGGGGCGGCTACTTTTCGTGCATGATTTCGACGCCGTCCCAATCGAGGGGCGGCGGATTTTCGATAAGAGCTTTGCATCGTTCTATAAAACGTCGGGCCAGCAGATCCTCCGGCGTTACGTTTGAGGCCCTTTCAAAAGCGGCTAAGGCCTCTTGAAACCGCTGTTCGTAATATAAATTGGCGGCTTCATTATGATATTTCCAAAGTTCCTCTTCTTTTTTTGTGAGTTTCAGCCGGGATGTGAAAATCGGCACGCCCTTGGTTTTACCTTTGACGGCTACTCTATCGATCAGTCTGCAGGGGAGGTCCTGGCAGACCTTTTGATAGATGCTTTCCGCGAAGAGCACGGGTTCTTTGTACTGTTTGGTAAGGCCCTCAAGCCGGGACGCGAGATTCACTGCGTCCCCGATAACCGTATAGTTCATTTTTTTATCGCATCCGATGTTGCCGACGGTAACCATGCCGTAGTTGATTCCCACGCCGATGCGGAATTCCGGCGCCCCGGCGGCGATTTGATTCTTGTTGAATTCCTCCAGGGACCGCATCATTTCAAGCCCGGCGGCTACTGACGACAGGCAGTCGTTTTTGTGGGCTATCGGCGCGCCGAAGATAGCCATAATCGCATCTCCTATGTATTTATCCACTACTCCTTCTTTTTCCACGATGATATTCACCATCAGGGAAAAGTATCGGTTTAGGGAATTTACTAAATCTTCAGGCGCCATGGTTTCGGAAATGGTAGTGAAACTGCGGATGTCGGAAAAGAGAACCGCCACGTCCCGGTTATTGCCGACCAGCATTTTTTCGGGATTGGCAAAAACTTCGTTAATTACGTCTTTCGGCACGTAAAGCTGAAAGACATTGCGGATTTTCATCTCCCGTTTCTGCGCGATGGCCGCGTCAAAGGCGTATTGTTTCATCTGCTCATAGGCCGCGGAAATAATGCCCAGCATCTGATTAAAGGTGGTCGAAAGCTGTCCCACTTCGTCTTTGTAAAAAACCGGCACGGTTTTGTTGAGGTCGTTGGAATCGATGATTTGCTGTATTGTTTTGACCACTCCTTCGATGGGTTTCGTCAGGTACCGAGCCATAATAAGAAGAATCAGCGTTCCCGCCAGAAGGGTCCCCACAAGAATCCCGGCGGAGGTCTTGAATATATCCTCGACTCGGCCGTAGAACCGGCTTCGTTCTTCGGTGACGAAGATCTGCCAGGAAAAAGGACCAAAGGGAATCGTATAGGCCGCCCGAATCGTACCGCCGGCTTTAATAGTAATAAATTGCCGCCGGGCCTCCTCAACGTAACCCAAGAGGCCGGCAAGTTCCAGCTCGTCCAGCTGGGCGGGACCGGTCTGCATAGCGATGCCTCCGGTTTTATCCAGAGCAAAAACGGCTTGGGTATCGCTCCGCAAAATACTGTGGGAAAAATTTTCCACCGCCTGTTTTGCGGCGTCTTCCATAAACGGATTGCCTACCGCGTTATTTTCCACCAGCAGATTCCATTGACTGTCTGCGTAGTTCGTAATTTCCTCGGCCATAAAGGTAAAAAATTCAACGGCTAACCGGTTTACCGAAGCCGCGGCCAGCAGATAAGACGCTACTCCTACCATTACTACCGCGACCGTCAAAAGAGGCAGGGCCACAAAAAGAATTTTTGCTCGGATTTTCACGGGTTTAGTATAGAGCAAATTTCCCGCTCCTTCAAGGGATGATTGAAAAACCTAAAGGTCCCGGGATTCTTACCGATATTCCCTAATAAAACCCTTAAAGATTTTTGGATTCTTACCGATATTGTAAAAATGATATATCTTGGGGATTTTGTAAAAACCCTTCGCAGGGGGATGTTTTGCCCTTTGGTATTCGTTACGGCTCATCTTGGGGGGGCGCCCCTTTTTCCTTCGATCTATTTGACCGATACGGTTAAAACGATCATCCAGCAGGAAGCTTCGAAACCCCAATGGGTCTACCCGGAAGAGGAAAGTCAACTTAGGTCCCAATCTATTCTTCTTAATGAGGATATTCTCGCCTATTACGGCCATCCCAATTCCCGGAACATGGGAATCCTGGGCCGGTACTCGATAGAAGAGCTGGACGCCCAGTTGACCAAACTGGCCGGGGAGTACCGGGCGGTAAGCGGGGGCCGGGGAATCCGGAAAGCCTTTTATATCATATACGGCACGGTGTGGCCCGAAGGAAATATCGGCATTATCAGCGAAGAGCGGCTTCTGCCCTACATAAACTACGCCCTGAAACATGATATGCTGGTGTTCATAGATCATCAGATCGGCAAATATCAGCCGGTGGATTCCCTAAAACGAATGCTTCCCTATCTGAAATACCCAAACGTCCACCTTGCCCTGGATCCCGAATGGCGCACCACAAAACCCATGAAAGAAATCGGCTCGGTAACCGGGGACGAAATTAACCAAGCTCAAAAAGTCATGGAAGATTACATGATCGCCAACAAAATCCCCGGAGAACGGCTTCTGGTCATTCATCAATTTAACATCTCCATGATCCGAAACCGAGAAGCGGTCCAGGCAAATTTTAACCGAGTCCGGCTCGTTCACTGCGCGGACGGATTCGGCGCGCCTCATCTCAAACGGGATTCCTATGCGGTCAACGCCCGGGCAGGAAATATGCCGATCAAGGGATTCAAACTGTTTTACAACTTCGGCATCAAAGGCGCCGGGTATGATTCTCCTTTACTCACCCCGAAGGAAGTGTACGAACTAAATCCCCGGCCTTATCTTATTATGTATCAGTAATGTTTGGAGAAAAGTATGAAAAAGTATTGCTTGTTTTGGGGGATTTTATTTATCTCCTGCGCGGCCTCAAATAAAGTTGTAAGACCTTTGTCAGAAGAATTTGAAATTATTGGTACTATCCGGGTCAAATTCGAATCTTATCTAAGCGGAGAAAAGCTGGACGAAGAAGCCTATTTCTATCTCTTAGAAGCCGGAATAAAACAGTTTTCCGGAGGCATAGACATTCGCGAAATAAGCTGGTACAAAGAAGGAGAAGATGTTTCCGCCCGAGGCATTGTCGTCCGAGCCGATCCCATGAAAAAAATGGAAAGCTCTTTGGAAAAAGCCGCAGAACAAATAATGGCTTCCCTTAAACCAAGCTCAAAAATTGCAATCCTATACGTTTCTTCCCCGGATCCGGAGGCCCCGGATTTTATCGCAAAAGAACTGGAGTACATAATGGTAACTAATAACTTTACGATTATCGACAGAAGCCAATTAGATAAAATCCGGCAGGAACAGCACTTCCAATTAAGCGGCGAAGTCGATGATGAAACCGCGATTTCCATCGGCAAGATCGTAGGAGCCGATATAATCCTGACCGGAAGCATTACCGGTTCAGCCTCCATCCGCCGTCTGCGTTTACGGGCGTTAAACACCCAAACCGCGCAAGTAATGGCCGCCGGTTCCGAACGATTATAGTTAAAAAAGCAGTTTTTCGATTTCTTTTTCGCTTCCGTTTTTTGCGATGAGGATGCAGTGATCGCCTTTTTGAAACACGTAACCTCCTTTGGGAATAAAGGACTCGCCGCCCCGGTTGACCAGCATGATCAGCCCCCCGGCGGACAGGCGGAAAGCGGTAATCGGCTTATCCAATAAGGGCGTATCCGGCCCGATTTCGATTTCAAGGATGCCGATCCGGCCATCCCCGATGCGGTGAACCCCCTTCACGCCGCTCCCCATAAGATGCGAAAGAATCGAATCTACAATTACCAATTTCGTCGGAATCACCACGTCAATCCCCAGTTGCCGGGCTATAGGTCCATAGCCCGCGCCGGAAACCAGAGCAATCGCCCGGCGGACCCCCTTCGATTTGAGATAAGCCCCGGTGATGATATTCAGCTCCTGATGCCCCGTGGCCGTAACAATGAGATCCAGCCCGAAAATGCGCTCTTCCCCGCTGAACCGTTCATCCGAAATATCTTCGTTAAGAATCAACGCTTCGGGAAACCGGGCGGCTAAGTCTTTACAAAGCGCGTAATCCTGCTCGATAATCGTAACTTCCCGGGATTTCTTTCTAAAAAACTTTTTGAGAAAGGAATGTTCCCGGTTTATAAGCCCCTCGGCGATGAGAATTCCTACTTTGCCGCCTCCGACGATGCCTATGTTTTTCAGCTTCTGATGAGATTGCCCGGCTAACTCGAAAATCGAGGCCAGTTCCGCTTCCTTCGCCAAAATGTGCACCCTATCGCCGGGGGTCAAGACCGTTCCGCCTCCGGGGAGAATACTCTTCCCGGCCCGATCCACCAGGGTGACCAAACTGTCCGGCGGCGCGGCGGAACGAAAATCCGTCAGCTTTAGGCCGTCGAACAGGCTGTTCGGGGCTACGTCAATCGCTCCGATGCCGTAGGGCGTGCCGGGAAAGGCCAGGACTTCTCCTAAGGCGCCATGTTCTACTGCATTCAGCACCCATCGGGCCGCTTCTACATCCGGATGCACAAAATGATCGATGCCTAGAATCCGTTCTTCCCGGCGGTTCAGCCGGAGATAATCGTCATTCCGCACCCGGGCGATCTTGAGCAAATCCGGATACCGGGAAGCGGCCAAACCGCAAATCAGCATATTTATCTCATCCGAATCGGTGGCGCAGACCAGGGCCTGAGCTTTTGCGATTCCCGCTTCCTCCAAAGCGGATAAGTTATTTCCCTCATCCTGAATCACCAGACAATCCAGCCGGTTAGAGGCATGACGGGCGCATTCCGGATCCGATTCAATGAGGGAAACATCATGCTTTTCCCGAATAAGATGACGGCACAACTGGATCCCCACGGACCCCGCGCCGATTACGACGATACGCATCTCGCGCCGAGGCGTTCCCAAAACCCAGGATAAGTGACATCCCCGGCTTCCGCGCCGGTAATTTCGACAGGGCCCGCCGCGAAGAGGGCCAAAACCCCCAAAGCCATAGCGATGCGATGATCCCCCTGGGAATGAACCCGGCCGGCCCGGGGGACTCCGCCTTGAATCCGGAGCCCCTCGGGGCGTTCCTCCGCCGAAATCCCCAGATTCCCCAACTCCTGGGCCATTACCGCGATGCGGTCCGTTTCTTTAATCCGGGCATGGGGCACGTTGTACAGAATCGTCTCGCCTTCGGCCCGGGCCCCGAGAACAGCCATAATCGGCAGAAGGTCCGGACAGGCATTCAGATCAAACGCGCCTCCCCGCAAGGGCCCGGGCAAAACTTCCAGATTCCCCCCTTCCCAACGCACCTTTGCCCCCATTCGGGAAAGCAGAGTGAAAAAAACCTTATCCCCCTGAAGGTCCTCCGGATCAAGCCCCAAAAGGGTAACCCCTCCCCCGGAAACCGCCCCAGCCCCGCCCGGAAAGGCCCCGGAAGAAAAATCCCCGGGCACTCCGCCCGTTAAGGGCCTATAAACCCCGCCCCCGGGGATGCGGAAATACGAAAAATCCTCGGCCTTCTCATAGGCCACTCCCAAAGCATCGAGATAAGCCAAGGTCAGTTCGATATAGGGCCGTTCGTTGAGCAAAGGCACATCGATTTCCGTAACCGTTCCCGCCGGCGCCAGAGGAGCGGCCAGCAAAATCCCGGATAAGTACTGACTTGTGGGACAGGGAAGACTCACTCGGCCCCCGCGCCAGGGACCCTCCACCGAAAGGGGCGGACATCCATGGGCCCCGGATTCGGTTTTCACGCCCAAACCCGCCAGAGCATCCAAAAGGGGACCCGCACTGCGCCGGCGGATTTGTTCATCCCCGGTAAAATGAACCGGCCTATCCCAAAGAGAGGCCCCGGCCAAAGCCAAAAAGAGAGTCGTCCCGGAATTACCCACATCAAGAGCTTCCCGAGGCACCGGAGTTCCCGGTTTCGTCCCCCGAATCCGCCATCCCGTCAGCTTTTTTCCCTCGGAATCCGCCGGATTCGGACAGACCGGATCGAAAGTCCTTTCCTCTTCGATAACCGCGCCCAAGGCCCGGCACACCGCCGCGCAGGATCGGGTGTCCAGAGAATCCAGAGGAAAGGCTATTTCCGAAGGCCCCTCCGTCAGGGCCGCCAAAAGAAGCCGCCGAATCGTATGGGACTTAGACCCCGGAATCCGTACCGCTCCAGTAAAAGTATGAGGAGTAATAACCGCTACCATGCCAAAAACCTACCAAATTTTCCCCAAAAAGAATATACCCCCGGCCCCGGCCGGAGGTAAGAAGCGGAAGCCCCGGCTTCCCCTTGACGCCTCCGGGGGTATCTTATATCCTGCCTTTAGAGGAATTCGTCCAGCCCTGGACCGGCCGGAAGATTTAAGGCCCCGGCTTCAAACCGGCCTGGGCCCAGGACTATAAGAAAAGGATGAATAAGAAAAGGATTTTTCTGTCCTTAGACAGAACAGCTGTTCTATCTTAGAACAGTTTTTCTGCCTCCTTGCGCAACAGCATTACTGCGCGGTATTAAAATAGTATCTCTGCTCTTACAAGGAGAAGTATATGCTTGAATATACCCTAGAAATTAACGACCTCACCCATAATCAGGACGATTTTAGGGCGCAGGTCGTCAACGTCACATCGTATACGCAATCGGATATTG
>JAIRPY010000031.1 GCA_031256905.1 Spirochaetaceae bacterium | reverse complement strand
TGTGCAATATAGGCAGTAATACCTTGAGGTCCCGCTCATGCTGAGAACCGAATAAGGCTTTAACAAGATTTTCCAACATAGCCTTAACTCTACCCTTTTATCCCCTCAATTGACAAGCCTATGAACCGCCTCCAGCATTCTCCGGGGATGAATCTCCGAGGGCCTCTGCGGCGAGGTCTCCTCCGCTTGTCCGGGGGAGTCGAGTTTTCCGGCGATAAGCCTGCCGGCGGACCCCGGCGGCGGTTTGTTCGTTTATGCCTGCGGTTCGGGCAATTTCCCGAAGATCTGCGGCGGCAATTTCCTCAAGGCCCCCGAAAGTCCGCAGGAGAAGTTCCGCCCGTTTCGCGCCGATGCCCGGGACGGATTCCAATACCGAAAGAGCTACATCCCCTGCCCGGAGCCGCTGATTCAAAGCTGTCGCAAAACGATGGCTCTCATCCCGCACGAACTGCAAAATTTTCAGAGCTTCCGAGCGGCGGGAAAGCCGAATCGGTTGAGAACTTTCGGGAAGATAAATCTCTTCATTCCGTTTTGCCAAACCCGCCACGTCGAGATTCAGCCCCAGCTCATCCAGCGCGGCTTTCGCCGCCCGGACCTGCCCGATGCCCCCATCCACCAACACAAAATCCGGCAGGTCTCCTCCCTCTCGCGCAAGCCGGGCATATCGCCGGCGCACAGCTTCCCGCATCGCCCCGAAGTCATCAATTACGCCTATTACAGTCCGCAGTTTGAAATGCCGATATTGTTTTTTGTCTGGAATTCCATGTTTAAAAGATACCAGAGACGCCACAGGATGTTTGCCGTTCAGTTGGGCAATATCGAAACCTTCGATGCGTTCGGGCCGGGTTTTCAGTCCCAAAACCCGGGCAAGTTCGTCCAGGGCGGGATCCGCGCTTTTGACGCGGCGGCGCAAATCCTCCAGCGCGTTTTGCCTCGCCATAGCCAAGACCGCGGCGTGCCGATTCTCCCGAGGGCTCTGAATCGCCGGCGCATAGCCAAACCGCTCGGTAAACCATCTTTCCATACTTGTCAGAGGGGCGTCTAGGGAGGTGAAAATTCTTTGGGGCGGCGGCGAGTCCGGAGAGTAGTAAGCCGCAAGAAACGTTTCCAGGGATTCCTGCTCCTCTGCAACGGAGCGGCTTCGGAAAAGCTCTCGCGCCATAAGTTTTCCGCCCCGGAGGGAAAACACTGCGAAGGTTATAAGGGTTCCTTCCTCCGCCCAAGCGATGTAATCTCGGCCCTCCGGGTCGGCGTCGATTACGGATGCGCCGGCGGCAAAACTTTCAATGGCCTGCACCGCATCCCGAATCAGGACCGCCCGCTCGAAGCGCAAGGCTTTGGCTTCTTCGTGCATCCGCTCGGTTAAGGCGATGATAAGTCCGTCGGTCTCCTGGTTGGCCGCCAGTCCGGCCAGCAGATTCCGCAGATCCGCCAGCTGTTCTCCGTACGTTTCCGGAGAAACTTTTCCGCAACAAGGTCCGGTACAGCGGTCGATATGGAAGTAGAGGCAGGGTTTGTTTCGTTTCCGCAGGCCCTTGCATTTCCGCAGGCGGAAGAGCTTATCCGCCAAAGCGACAATCGCGTCCACCGCCCGGGCATTCGGGTACGGACCAAAATACTGGGACCCATCTTCCATAATCCGTCGAGTCTTAAAGACCCGCGGAAAGGTCTCCGCGGTGATGCGAATCAGGGGGTAGGATTTTCCGTCCTTCAGGCTGATGTTGTACCGGGGGTAATGCTGTTTGATGAGAGTCTGCTCCAAAAGCAAAGCTTCATATTCTGTGGCGGTGATGATGGTTTCAATACTTTCCGCCCGGAGGATTAACGCCTTTGTTTTCAGGTCCTGGGTCCCCCGGAAATACGACTGGAGTCTATTCCGTAAAATCTTCGCCTTCCCGATGTAAATAATGCGGTTTTCCTCATCCCGCCAAAGATACACTCCCGGTTCTAAAGGCGCGGCATACGCGATTTTTTTCAGATGTTCTTTTTTTTCCATATGTTTCCGGGCTTCTTGATTCTTTTTTAAAAAAAACCGATGATAAAAAGAAAGATGAAAAACCAAGCAAGCCTCGTAGTATACCTTTTTTTTACGATCTGCGTCAGCCCCTTTGGAGCCCAGGGGCTGGGAGAAGAAACTTTAGCGATTGGCGCGTCCTCGTCCTGGCAGTCCGTGACGGTCCGGAACGGGGTTACCGAGATTATCTCCATCCGTCCGAATCCGGTGCTGGTTTTGGCTTCGGCTTTGGGAGGCGGCTCGGATCCGTCCCTGGATATGTCCCTTTCCTTCGATGAACCCGCTCCGGAGGGCTTCAAAGACAGCGCGGGCCGGTATCGGGTGACGGTATCCGAAGGAGTGGCCGCTCCGGGCAGGCAGTTCGCCCGCATCGGCATGGGCGCGGCCCTATTTTCCGGGACTCGGTTCTACAATCTCAGCTCGGAAGAGCCGGCCTCCTCGGGGCCCCTTCTCATTACGCCGGCGGCGAAAAACGCGCTCTTTGCTTCGGGCCGTTCTCTGCGGGATTTTTCCATCGAATTCTGGTTCTTCCCGATGAACATGGAAAACGGCGAACATATTCTCTCCTGGACAGCCTCTCGAAGAAACGCCCGGGGCCTATTTGCGGTTCAGCGCATCCAATGCAGTACCGCCAAAAATCGTTTGCAATGGAATTTTTCGGACTTTTTCGACCTCCTTACGGACGAGAATCCCATCGCGCTTACGTTGGAAGGTTCGACTCCCCTGGTCCCGAAAACTTGGAGTCATCACCTCATCCGTTTTGACGCGGATACGGGACTTCTCGAATACATCGTCAACGGGCAGACCGAGGACATTCGTTACGCCGCCCTCGGGGGCCGGGAAGGGGGGCAAATCTTGTATCCCGTGATCGGAGACGGCGGCAGTTTCGTGCTGGGAAGCCGATTCATGGGAATGATTGACGAATTTAAACTTTACAGCCGGTACATTGCCGCGCCGGACCTCCGCAAATACCCCCAGGGGGGCGGCAGAATCGAGACTAAGTCCTTAGACTTGGGCGAACCGGATACCGAAATCCTTAAAATCGAGGCGGATGGGGGAAAAACATCCAACATCGGGGGCATATTAAGGAACGAATTTGTCCGTAACGGAGGCTTCCGGTTTACGGATCAGTCGATGGTGCAGTTTTTCGCCCGGGCCGGAGAAAACCCTTACCGCTGGGATGACAGCCCCTGGCGGCCCTTTACTCCGGGCGCGCCCCTGACCGGTCTTCGGGGGCGGTATGTGCAAGTAGCGGCGGTATTTTACCCCAGCGGCGATGGAGAAACCACGCCGTACCTTGACGAGATTCGCATCATCTACCGTCCCAATGTGCCGCCGCCGCCTCCGGCTTTGCTTGTCGCGGCGGCCCATGACGGCGGGGTGGACCTTACTTGGCGCGCCAGCCCGGATACTGATATTCTTGGGTATTTGGTGTATTACGGTCCGGCCCAGGGCGAGTATTTCGGCGAAGAGGCTCTGCTGGGGGCCTCTCCTATCGATGCGGGAAAGCGCACATCCCTTCGCATCGACGGACTGGTCAACGGGACCTTGTATTACTTTACGGTGGCCGCCTACGACCGGGCTGAGCCTTTCCATATTGGCCCCTTTTCCCGGGAAGTCAGCGCGCGTCCCCTCAGAACTTTGGAATGATGAGCCGAGAAAAACCCTCGGTCCCCGAAAAGGATTGGGATTTCAAAAGCGTTACCCAAAACGAAGTTTTGACGCTTTTGAAATATTTGCTCTACTTGGTTGAATTTCTTCCCCCGGCGCAACGGAAAACTTTTAATGAAAGCTCGGTCCGTTCGGATGCGGAGTACCTCATCGACGCCCTGGAACTGGATACAGAAATATAAAAGGCGTTAATCGGGGACTTGCGTTTTTTGGGGAAATGGGGTATTCCTGCTGGTATGACTAATCAAGAAATGTTACGCCATATTGATCATACCTTGCTCAAAGCCGACGCTTCCTGGGAGGGCATCAAAAAGCTCTGCGAGGAAGCGGTTGCGTATCGCACTGCTTCGGTTTGTATTCCGCCGTCTTACGTTTCCCGGGCCCAGGAAGCCTATCGGGATCTTCCCATCTGCACGGTAATTGGGTTTCCGTTGGGTTACAGCGTTACTTCGGCGAAGCTTCGGGAAGCCGAAGAAGCCTTGGCGGCCGGCGCGGCGGAACTCGATATGGTCATCAATATCGGAGATGTGAAGAATCGGGATTTTTCCCGGATTCAAAGCGAAATCGCTCTGCTTAAAAAAACCGCCGGGTCAAAAATTCTTAAAGTTATCGTAGAAACCTGCTGGCTTGATGAAAAGGAGAAAATCCGGCTCTGCGGGATTGTGAGGGATGCCGGCGCGGATTATATCAAGACCTCCACGGGATTCGGGACGGCCGGGGCGGTTATCGAGGACATTTTGCTCTTCAAAAAGCACAT
The DNA here is from genome assembly GCA_031256905.1 of Spirochaetaceae bacterium. GTDB lineage: Bacteria > Spirochaetota > Spirochaetia > Treponematales > Breznakiellaceae > JAITHW01. The sequence goes on along the minus strand of JAIRPY010000031.1, from coordinate 4,191 downwards.
CGGAACCCAGGTCAAGATAAAAGCCGCCGGCGGAATCAGGACCAAAGCCGATGTGGAAACCTTCCTCGCCGCTGGGTGCGACCGAATCGGCGCAAGTTCCGCGGTGGCTCTTCTCGCAAACGGGTAAAATACCGGATCCTTATGTTTGAAAAATTAAGCCAAAAATTATCCGACGCTTTCCGGACTATATCCGGGAAAGCTACGATTACGGAAAAAAATATCGATGACGCGGTGGAAACCATCAAACTAGCTCTTCTCGAAGCCGATGTCAATCTGCGGGTGGTTCGCCGGTTTATAAACGCTACTATAGAAGAAGCGAAGGGCGAAAAAGTCATCCGCTCGGTGGATCCGGGGCAACAGTTCATCAAAATTGTCCATGATAAACTCGTTTCGTTCCTCGGGGATGCCAAACAAGACCTTCGTCTAAAAGGACCCGATACATTATCGGTCATTCTCATGTTGGGACTGCAAGGTTCTGGGAAAACCACCAGTTCGGCAAAACTCGCGCTGCGGCTCAAGAAAGAAGGCAGAAAACCCCTGCTCATAGCCTGCGACCTCGTGCGTCCCGGAGCCGTCGAACAGCTTGCCGTCTTGGGAAGCGGTATCGGAGTGCCGGTTTACAAAAAAGACGGCGCCTCGGACAGTATCGGAGTCTACAAAGAAGCCCTTGCCTGGGCGAAGCAGAATATGATGGACACCCTGATCGTGGACACCACAGGACGCCTGCAAATCGATGAGGCCATGATGGCGGAACTGTCCCGGCTTAAGAGCGCGGCCTCTCCGGACGAGTTGTTGCTGGTGGCCGATGCGATGACCGGCCAGGCGGCGGCGGATATCGCCAAAACCTTTGATGAAAAGATCGGCCTTACCGGGGTGATTTTAACGAAATTTGACTCCGATGCCCGGGGCGGCGCCGCCCTGTCTTTAAAAACGATTACCGGCAAACCCCTCAAGTTTGTCGGCCTGGGGGAAAAGCCGGAAGATTTAGAGCCTTTCCATCCGGACCGGGTCGCCAGCCGGATTCTCGGTCTGGGCGACGTGGTGAGCTTGGTCGAAAAAGCGCAGTCCGTGATCGACCAGAAAGAAGCCGAAGCTATAGCCAAAAAAATCGAGAAAGAAACCTTCACCCTCGAAGACTGGCTGAGTCAGCTTCGTTCTTTGAAGAAAATGGGGTCGATTCAGTCCATGATCGATATGATTCCGGGCATGGCCGGCCAGTTCAGCGAAGAGGATCTTCAAAAAGAAGACCTCAAAACCCAAGAAGCCATCCTGAATTCCATGACTCGAAAGGAACGGGCGAATCATCTGATTATCGGTCCCTCCCGCCGCTCTCGAATAGCCCGAGGATCCGGCACGTCAGTAGCGGAAGTCGCCCGGCTCATCAAGAAATTCGAGAAAATGCGGACCCTGATGAAAAAAATGACCAAAATGCAGAAAAATCCCGCGGTTATGTCCAAAATGCAGAAACGTTTCAAATAAATGCCCTGGGGACGAAAGAAACGTAAAGGACCTGCGGGAGGGCTTGTATACTCCGTTCTGGAACAGGGCTTTACCGCGCCGATTCGGGACCCTCTGTGGGGGCATATTTACCTGACTCCGGCCTTGGAAGCTCTCACGAAAGCCCCGCAGTTTATGCGGCTGTACCGAATTCTTCAGTTGGGACCGACCTATTGCGTCTATCCCGGCGCCGCTCATACCAGAGGGTCCCATGCTATCGGGGTGTACTGCCTCGCCCGGCGGCTCCTGAAACACCTCGCGGACCGAGGCGCGGACGCCTGGATCAGCCCAACGGGGATTCGTTCTTTCCTCGCGGCGGCTCTTCTGCATGACCTGGGGCATTTTCCGTACGCCCATTCTCTCAAAGAACTGCCCCTCGAATCCCATGAGGCCCTTACCGCCAAAATTATCCAGTCCGAACCGATGAAAAAGCAGATTTCCGCTACCGGCGCGGACCCGTACATGACCGCGGCTATCATCGATGAAAATCTCTCCGCCCAAGGATCGGGGGAAACCGAGTTTTACCGAAAACTCCTCTCCGGCGTGCTGGACCCGGATAAACTGGACTACCTCAACCGAGACGCCCGGTACTGCGGCGTTCCCTATGGGGCCCAGGACGTGGATTTTATCTTTTCTCGTCTGCATCCTCATCCAAAACGGGGCGTCGATATTGATTCCAAAGCTGTTCCCAGTGTGGAATCTCTGCTTTTTTCAAAATATCTCATGTACCGGACGGTATATTGGCATCCCGGAGTACGTTCCGCCACCGGGATGATCAAAAAATCCCTGCTTAACGCGATACAAAATCAGTGTATTTCCCTAGAAGAGCTGTATAATTTGGATGATCCGGGGCTTTTCGCGCTCCTGACCGGCAGAAACGCGCCGCTTTTGGGCTTGACGGATAAGGTTCGGGAGGGAAATCTGTACGCCAAAGCCGCGGAATTCCCCTACACCCCGAAACTTCCGCCCCAACTGCTGGATATTACCGCCCGATACCAGTACGAAGAGACCATCGCGGCGGAAGCTTCCCGGATTTTGGGCGTCCGGGTTGCCCCGGAGGAGGTAATCATCGACATCCCGGAACCCATCACCTTTGAAACCGGCTTGTACATCGCCGACGAAAACCGTTATTTCGAGCAAAGTTCCGAAGTATTTACAGCGGAAATCGTGCAAACCTTCACCCAAACTCTGCGTAAAATCCGGGTTTTTGTAGACCCCCGATATAGGTCCCATCAGAAAGTTTTGCGGGATATTGTACATTCTACTCTCGGGTAGACACGAAATGGCAAAATCGCTATACTGAAAAAAAACGGGATGTAGCCTAGGGGCTAAGGCGCTTGCTTTGGGAGCAAGAGATCGGCGGTTCAAATCCGCCCATCCCGAAAATCAATTCCTTACAATATAAGGAATTATTTTTCACATTTTTAAAAAAAATCTGAATTGCGTGGCGACCGTACATTTATCGTACAGGTATTTTTTTACCGAGGTAAAGCCATGCCCAGATTACCTAAGCCTTATATCCTCTTGCGCCGTAAAGACGCTAAGACCTTTCAAATTATCCTGAATACTACAAGCGGATTATCCGCTGAAGTGTGCCGGAAATGGCAGAGGGTCTCTTTCCAAAACTTCCCTGACGCCCTCGCGCAATACCGGGACCCGAAAACAAAAAGAGCGGCCGAAATAGGCGCGGTTGCCCTTATCCAGTATCTTAAAAACCAGCCGGAACCGAACTTCATCGTATCGGCTCGAAGCCAACCGGCAACGGATATTCTCTTAGTCCAGTATGCCGCTCATTTTTGGACCCCGAATAGTTCCTATGTTCGGGAAAAAACTTTGGTTAAAGGGAAACCGTTATCCGCGGTCTATATAAAGACCAATCGCGAGCATATAACCCGGCATATCGAGCCATTTCCGCCATTTCGGGACATACCGATAAGCAACTTAACGCCGGGGCTTATTCGGGACTGGATGGTCTGGATGACGGAGCGCGGCGCGTCAGGACGGCTCATTAACGCGGTTTTGCAAGCTCTGCGGGTAGCGGTTAAAGACCTCTCGGACCGCGGAGACCTTGACTTCGATCCATTCCGGCGGATTAAACCGGCTCAAGAAAGTCCGAAGGAAAAAGGCATACTTGTCGCCGATGAGGTTTCCCGGCTGATCCGCGCGCCGATACAAAGTCCCGCAAGACGGCTTGCGGTTCTCTTAGGGGCTCTTTGCGGTATGCGCCGCGGGGAAGGTAGGGGTCTGCAATGGGACGAGATTCGGGATGGGTATATCAACATCTGCCAGAATTGGCAAGATATGGAAGGCGTGAAAAATCCTAAATGGGGAAGTAGCCGAACCGTGCCTATCCCTTCGTCGGTGTCCGCGGCTCTGGCAGAAGTCCGCAAAGGTTCTGCCGGTACGGGATTTGTCTTGGAAAGCCCTAAGAAAGCGGGCGTTCCTGTGAGTACGAATTTTTTTCGGTACGCTCTGCGGGAGGAGCTTGCGGCTATCGGCATATCTGCGGAGGAGCAGAAACGGCGGAATATCACATTTCACAGCCTGCGGCATACGTTTATTACATTAGGGCGTCTGGCGGGAATATCGGACTTAGAGATACAGGCTCTTGCGGGACACAAGTCGGCGGAAATGATGGCGCATTACAGCCATGCCGGGCAGGTCTTGGATTTTACGGCGGCCCGGGAAAAGCTG
>JAIRPY010000026.1 GCA_031256905.1 Spirochaetaceae bacterium | reverse complement strand
ACGAGGTCTACGGAGATAATTTCTCTGAAGTTGCCGATGTGGACGGTTCCCGAAGGCGTAATGCCTGAAGCGCAGGTATACTGTTCTTTTTCGCCTTTCTCCCGGAGGATCTTCGCCGCGGTCTCATCCGCCCAATGATTCTTTTCCATGATTTTTTAGTATATCCCCTGGGAAAAGGAAGGGCAAGGCCTTGCCGGGGAAGGGGATTTCGAGTATTCTTGAGGCATGGAATGGCTTCAAAGGCTCCGGGGCTTTTATGATTATATCCGTCCGGTCTTGGATGTAGCGATTTTGGCCCTTTTGATTTATAAGGCCTATGAATTTTTGGTAAAAACCCAAGCTCTGCAGATGATAAAAGGCGCGGGATTTTTGGTTTTGGTCTATGGCGGAGCGGTATTATTCAAACTGGCCACCCTGCGATGGCTTCTCAGCATTGTGGGGCCCGGTTTGGTGGTGGCCGGGGCTATTATTTTTCAGCCGGAATTGCGGAAAATTATTCTCCGCCTGGGCCAGACGGAACTGTTTCGTCCCAACGCTCAGCCCTTAGGCCAGCTTGACGCGGTCATTACCGCCGCAGAACTGCTTTCCCAGAAACGCCGGGGGATGCTTATCGTGTTTCCGGGCCGGGAGAATCTCCGGCATATTATCGAAACCGGCACGAAGCTCAATGCGGAAATATCTTCGTATCTTATTGTAGCGATTTTTGAGTTTGACGGTCCCCTGCATGACGGCGCCATGGTTATTCACCATGGGCGCATTGCCGCGGCGGGCTGTTATCTTCCCCTTTCGGAACAGCAGGACATAAAAAAGAGTTTCGGCACAAGACACCGGGCTTCCCTCGGAATGTCCGAACAGTCCGATGCGGTGATTCTGGTGGTGTCCGAGGAAACCGGCGCGATTTCCATCGCTTTTAACGGAAAGCTGTATTACGATCTTTCTTCGGACTATGCAGTCAAAAAACTGCGGGAATTGATGAAATACGGGGATCGCAACAAAAATGAAGAAAAGGACCTTCCGGCGGCGGATAATGCCGAAAAGGATGTAATTATTGGAACTTAGAGGTTTAATCAATAAAATTACCGAAAACTTGCCCGCCAAGATGCTGTCAATCGGTCTGGCCCTGGCCTTGTTTGTGATCCATAGAATGAGTATCCTGGAGGAACGGTCCTTTTCATCCCCCCTCCGGGTCGAGGTGGAGCCGAATATCGCGGCGGCCAGTCCCTACCCCGCGACAGTCAACGTTACAGTTCGGGGGGAAGGGGAAAAGATCCGCTCTTTAACGGAAGAACACATCGAACCCTACATCGATTTACGGGGCAAGGGCCGGGGAACATACCGGGCGGCCGTCAATTTCCGCAAAAAAGGCGCGGCCCAGAGCATTGAACCCCTAGAAATTCGGGTGGAGCCCCTGGAGTTATCCGTCACCTTAGACAACAAGATCAGTAAGTATGTGCCGATAAAGGCGGACCTTCGGGGAACGGTAAAACCGGGCTATGAGCTGGTCGCCTTCACTCTGAATCCCGCCCAGGCTTTTCTTGACGGCCCTTCGGATTTGATGACCGGCATTACCGAAATTACCACGGTTTCGGTGGAGCTGGAAGAGCGAAGCGAGGATTTTTCTCTTCTGGTTACTTTGCTCAATCCGAATCCTCTGACCTCGATTCGGGGGGTCGCTATGGTCGAATTCCATGGGACTATAAAAGAAATTATGGGCTTGGAAAATTTCAGCGGAATTTTTATAAAGCCCGAAGGTTTGGCCGGGCGGTTCAGCGCGGATTTGGAAATCAAGACCGGCACGGTTCGGCTTGGGGGGAATCCCCAAGAGCTTCAGCAATTCCGGCCCCCGGAAAACTTTTTAACCGTAGACTGTTCCGGCATAACCCAGCCCGGAACGTATACCCTGCCCGTAACGGTACAAGTTCCGCCGAATTTCACCCCGTTGCGGCAGGAGCCGGAACACGTCGAGGTACGAATCCGATGATAATCGGTATCGGCGTGGATGTGGTTCACGTTCACCGCTTGGAACGATGGCGGAATATTCCCGGCCTGCTGGAACGGTATTTTCACGAAGAAGAGCTTTCCGCGGCTTTAGCCAAAGGAAGGGGCGCGAATTTATCCTTGGCCGCCCGATTCGCCGCAAAAGAGGCTTTCGGCAAAGCCCTGGGCCGAGGATTAGCCGGCATCGTCCTGAAAGATATTATGGTCCTCAACCAACACAACGGCAAACCGGACATCGTGTTATTCGGCACGGCGGTAAAAGCTCTCCAGCAGAGCGGCGCGGACAAGGTTCACCTTTCCCTCACCCATGAACGGGATAACGCCATCGCCCTGGTAATCCTGGAGTTGCAGGGCCGTTAATTTTACTATAGGATGCGGGTATGGCTGAAGATTTGAAAGTATCGTATTTATCGAAGGACGATCTGCTTTGTCCGGTGTGCAGTACCTCCTTTCAGCGGGAGGAGCTTCTTTCCGGCGGCGGACGGCTGATAGCCGGACCCATTACGGACGAACTCCACAGGCTGTATGAGCCTTCTTCCCGATACGGAGATGTATATCCTCTGATATACCAAGGAACCGTTTGTCCGGCCTGTTGGTACGCCTCGGCGGAAAAGGATTTTACCGGTTTGCCTCCGGGGGCCCGGGAAAAGGCCTGGCGGGACCGCAATAAACGCATCCAGGATCTTTGTGAAATTTTCCCGGACCTCGATTTCCATGGGAATCGGGATTTGGTTACCGGCGCGGCCTCCCAGTATTTGGCCATGCTCTGTTACGATTATTTTCCTCCCAGTTCCGCGCCGACGATCAAACAAGGTATTGCCGCGCTCCGGGCAGGTTGGCTCTTCGATGAGCTTCATAACAAAAATCCCGGGGAACATTATAATTGGCTTGCCAAGTTGTTCAAAAAGAAAGCCCGCTTTTTTTATACCGAAGCCCTGAGCCGGGAACAGTCCGGCCAGGAAAGCATCGCCTCAGCAAAAATTCTCGGTCCCGATACGGATAAAAATTACGGCTACGAAGGCGTTCTCTATCTTTCCGCGCTTCTGAGTTTCCGATACGGTCCTGTGGAAGATCCGGAATACCGCATCGAATACTTGGGAAATGCCAAACGGACCTTGGCAAAAATGTTCGGCTTGGGAAAATCCTCAAAAAGCAAGCCGGGACCCCTCTTGGAACACGCCCGGAATATCTATGATCGCATCAATCGGGAACTAAACGAAAACGATGAGTAACCCAGGATGGACGAAAAAAAAAGAACCCGGAATATCCGGCTTCTGCTGGCCTATGACGGCACCGACTTTTCCGGATGGCAACGTCAGCCGGGACAGCGCACGGTTCAGGGAGCGGTCGAAAGGGCTTTGGAGAAACTGCATAAGCATCCGGTGGGACTCGCCGGCGCCGGCAGAACCGACGCAGGAGTTCACGCCGCCGGGCAGACCGCGCATTTCCACACCGATATACAAAGCATGGCCCCGGACCGGTTTGCCCGGGCTCTTAACGGATTGCTTCCCCAGGATGTGCGGGTCCTTCGGTCCCAAGAAGAGAGGCCGGATTTTCATGCCCGATTTGACGCCAAAGCCCGAACCTACCGGTATCGGCTGATCTGCGGCCGCCGGGGACTTCCCCAAGAACTCCGGTACGGCCTTCAGATGTGGCGCCATCCCCGGCAGGCCTGGCTGAACGCCTACGCCCGACTGCTCCGGGGCGAGATGGATTGCTCGATTTTCGCGGTTCCCAGGGATTCCAGCAAATCCCGATGCCGGTATTTTTTCGGGGCTGGGTTTTTTATCCAAGGAGATGCCCTGATTTTTGAAATCACCGCCAACGCTTTTTTGTGGAAGATGGTTCGGTCGGTCCTGGGAACTCTGCTGTACTATGAGGAGCTGGGACTTTCCCCGGAGGCCTTTCGGGAGATTCTGCTTTCCGGGAATCGCCGGCTTGCAGGCCCCACGGTTCCCCCCCAAGGGCTTTCTCTCTGGAAAGTAACGTATTAAATTTTTTCAAAACCGCTTTTGGGAGCTTGACTCTTTTTTTAATTTTTTATATATTATAAAAAATTCCCCGGTTGTGTAATGGTAGCACGGCAGACTCTGGATCTGCTTGTGGGGGTTCAAATCCTCCCTGGGGAAAATACCGGGCCCCTTCGTCTATCGGTTAGGACATGAGATTCTCAATCTTAAAAGAGGGGTTCAATTCCCCTAGGGGCTATATTTCAAAGCCGGCTTTTAGGAAAGCCGGGCTTAGAAAAAAAACTTATCCGTGCGCCACCACACCAGCTTTACATTCCAGAGATCCACCAGCAATGCAGAGATAATCCCCTCCGGCGAAAGGGAAAAGGCGTTAAATTGCAATTCATCATTTTGGACCTGTATAAAACCCTGGCGTTGTTCCTTTGTTTCAGGCATTAAAATTAAAATTGCATAACCGTTTTCCACAGGAAATTGCAGGAAAATTCGTTCTCCCTTAATGACCCCCAGGAGGGAATAAAACATCTTGAAATTTGTTTTTTGATTATTTTCCGTTCCGGAAATTTCAAAGAAGGGGGCCTCGATGCTTTTTTGATAGGCCCCATCCTCGACCTGCATAATCCAGATAAGCGAACTGTCCGGCTCGTTGCCGGACCGGGTGTTGGTGGAGGCGTCATAGGTATCCCGATAATAATCTACTTTAACATACAGCTTCCGAGCGTCCGGGGCCGGACTAATCATGTCCAGAGATGCAAAGACTCCGGTCTTGGCGGGCGGAATCGGCAGGGCTTCCTGGCCTATTTCAACCCGGTAAAGGGCCAGGCCCTCGGGGTCGAACCAATAAACATTCCAGCCCCCGGGAATCCGGCAGACCACGGCTAGTTCGTCGTTTACCGAGGCGTAGAGGCCCTCGATTTTGGGAAAGGGACTTCCGCCCAGGCCCTCCCGGCCCAGGTAGGACAAAAAAACCCCATCGGCGTCAAAGTGCAGAATCACGTTATTCAAAATCGCCGAACCTTCGGGATCGAAATCATGCCGTTCCTCGGGCAGGCGATCTTCGACGTATATATGCTTCCGGGAATCGACCATAATTTTCCCCGGCCTCTGAAGCGGATAAGTAAAGGCCCAGCGGGTAATGACTTCTCCTTCGGGCAGGGCTTCCAAGGTTTGCAACGTCATAGGCGGCGGATTTGTTTCTTCGTTGTAGATCATGAAAAGAGGATTCCCATAGGAGTTATAGCGGACCACCTTTCCGCCGGCGCCGTCGGAAATGTAAAAAAGCCCTTCCCGCATGGCTATATTCGTGGGCCGGACCCCCAGGTCTCCTTCGAGGTTATAAACCGCTATTTGATCCTCTAAACGTCCGATTTGAAACGAAAACAACTCCTCCCGGGAAACCGCAGGAATCTGCTCTTTGGAACAGCCGAATACCGCGCATAAAATCAGCAGAAACAGCACACTCATATTTTTGGGAAATCCTACATCATCCCTTAATTAACGTCAAGCCCGGATTTTAGGGCCGGCCCGGGGCTTGTCCTTTTTCGGGGGATTTGCTATAGTCCGGCTATGAGCGAAAAACAGCACGTGGTCTCCGCGCTGGTGGAAAACCGGGCGGGTACCCTGAGCCGGGTATCCGGGTTGTTCAGCCGGCGGGGGTTTAACATCGACAGCCTCACGGTCGGGGAAACCGAGGACCCGGCTATTTCCCGGATGACTATCGCCGTAACCGGACCGGATTCGGTGCTGGAGCAGATTGTGAAACAACTCGGCAAACTCGTGGACGTCATCGCAGTCCGGGAACTGGACCCGGCAGTCTGCATCCGCCGGGAAATTATGCTGATCAAAATCCAAGCCGACGAAACAGTCCGCCCCGGAGTCATCGAAATCGCCGGCATCTTCCGATCCCGCATCATCGACGTCTCCAAAACCACCATCACCATCGAAGCCACCGGAGACCGGGAAAAACTTAAAGGCCTCCTCCTGCTCCTCGAATCCTTTAAGGTCCTCGAACTCGCCCGAACCGGCCTCGTCGCCCTAGAACGGGGCTCCTCCATCCTCACCAGGGACTAAAAACCTCCTGAAAGGAGCAAAAAACCTCATTCAACCAGCAAAAAAGATATTTCCAGGAGCAAAAAACCTAATTGGGCCAGCAAAAAAAGGTATTTCCAGGAGCAAAAAACCTAATTCGGCCAGCAAAAAAGATATTTCCAGGAGCAAAAAACCTAATTCAACCAGCAAAAAAAGGTATTTCCAGGAGCAAAAAACCTAATTCAACCAGCAAAAAAACCTCGTTGAATTAGAAAAAAAGATGGTAAAAAAGTAAAAAAAACTAAATAGGAGTTTTTTATGGCTGTTATGTATTATGAAAAAGACTGCGATCTCGGCCTGCTTAAAGGCAAAACCATCGCGGTTATCGGCTACGGGTCCCAGGGACACGCCCATGCCCTCAACGCCAAAGAATCGGGCTTGAAGGTCGTCGTCGGCCTCTACGAAGGCGCGCCCTCGTGGAAACGCGCCGCCGCCGCAGGCCTGACGGTCAAAACCGCCAAAGAAGCCGCGGAAGCCGGGGACTTCATCATCCTCCTCATAAACGACGAAAAACAGGC
>JAIRPY010000116.1 GCA_031256905.1 Spirochaetaceae bacterium | reverse complement strand
ATGAAAGCCGCGGTCGAAGAGGACGGCGTAGACTTGCTTGGGTACACCACCTGGGGGTGCATCGATATTATCAGCGCGTCCAGCGGCGAAATGTCCAAACGTTACGGCTTCATCTACGTGGACCGGGACGATCAGGGCAACGGCACGCTCAAACGCAGTAAGAAAAAGAGTTTCGCTTGGTACAAAGACGTAATTGCCAGTAACGGCGAGAAACTCTGATTTTTAAATTTCCGCCGTCTCCGGCGGAAATCTTTCAAGTTTTTTCTTTTTTCTAAAAAATTTAGAAAAACTAAAAAAGAGGAGAAAAATGCTGAATCAAAAGGAGGTTTTATTTATTTTGGAATCCGCCGGAAAAACGGATGCAAAGCGTGAACTTTTCGGCGCGGAAAACCATAGGTACATCTTAAATCCGCTGATAGAAGAGGAACGTAAAAAACGCGCCTTTTAAAAGGGAAAAATAAAACTAATATCGAAAAAAAAGGAGAAAAAAGGAAAAAATGAGGGGAAAAAATGTTTTGAAGGAATTGGGGTTTCAGGAATCTAAGCCTCAAGAACCGAAGTTTTGGGGGAAGGGAAACCGCCGGGTGAAACGGACCGTCTGTTTTATCTTTGCCCTCTTTATGGCGGCGTCGCTGTTTGCGGCGGCCGCCCGGGATCGGCAGAATCCGGTGGCTATTGTGCATACCAATGACGTTCACTCGAATGTCGGGGTTGAGCCGTATGTGAAGGCCTTGGCGGATTCTCTTAAAGGGCAAAATCGTCCGGTGGTGCTGGTTTCCGCGGGAGATGCCTTTGACGGCACGCCTTTTGCAACCCTCTCGAAGGGGATGGATGTAGCCACGGTAATGAATTTGACGGGCTACGACGTTTTTACGATGGGAAATCACGAGCAATTTCCGGTGGTTGAGTTCCAAAACATCGCGCCGAGGCTGAAATTTCCGATTTTGGCGGCGAATTTGGGCGAATCTTGGCGGAAAGCGATTCCCCAGGTTCGGGATTACGTCATAAAACGAGTCCCCGGGGCGAATATTGCGTTTATCGGAATCACTACCGGGACTTCCGGGGACGAGGCGGTAGCCGCTCTGGAGCGGTCCCGGGCTTCTGCGGAAAAGGACGGCGCGGATCTTTTCGTCGCGGTGACTCATCTCGGGGTGCAGGACCCGGATGAAAGCATCCGCAGTACCTATCTGGCGGATCATTGTCCGTGGCTTGCGGTTATTATTGACGGGCATTGTCACACGGCTTTACCCGAAGGGATGATTCGGAACGGGGTTCTCATCGCGGAAACCGGGGAGTTCGGCAACAACATCGGGCTTGTGGAACTCAGGATAACGGACCGGAAGGTCGCGGCAAAATCCGCCCGGCTGATTGCGATCAAGGGGCGCGAGGCGGAGAGCGGCATCGTCCCGGACCCGGACGTGCAAGCCTTTATCGATAAGACCAATGCGTTGAACAGCGCGTATCTCGATGAGGTTGTGTTTGACTTGCCGATACCGTTGGCTGGGACCCGCAATCCGAACCGCCGGACGGAGTCGTATTTTGGGGATTTGCTGATGGACGCGCTTTTGTGGAAAACCGGCGCGGACGTAGCGGTTTTCCCGGGACCCGGTTTTCGGGCTGACCTGCCCGCAGGTCCCATCACCCGAGGGCAGGTGCAGACCGCGTTGTACCTCGATATGCCGGTTTGCACCGTTGAGGTTTCCGGCGAAGCGATTTACCAAATGCTCGAACAAGCGGTTTCAGCGTATCCCAACGAAAACAACTCGTTTGTCCAACAGGCGGGGATGCGGATCGAATTCGACCAGACCGCCGAAGCAGGCAAGCGGATTAAGAATATTGTTCTCAAAGACGGCAATCCTTTGGAAAAATCCCAAACCTACGTCTATGCCAGCAAAAGCGATTCCCTTTGGGTTCTCCCCGGCGGCGAAGGTCCCTATGTCGAAAAATCGGTCATTGCGGACTACACTCTGTGCGAACTTTTCATCGAGTACCTGAAAACCGGAATCCCGATTACCGGTCAAATCGATAATCGCACCCGAAACGTTAATTAGTTTCTAAAAAAGTTTTTTCATAAAGAAAAAAGTAAAGAAAAGTAAAGAAAAGTAAAGAAAAAAGAAAAGTAAAATTTTAGAAAAAGAAGGATAATATGGAAGGAAAGAAGAAAATCAGCGCGGTTGCCCTTGGGCTTTTACTGTCCGCCGGGGCTTTTGCGGAAGGTTTGCGGGAAGAAACCGTAAAATCTGAGACTCTTACGATTTACCTGGTTCGGCATGGGCAGACCATCTTCAATCTGATGGACAAGGTGCAAGGCATTTCCGACGGGCTTCTTACGGCGTCGGGCATTACCGGCGCGGTCAATATGGGCAAAGGCTTGAGGGACGTGCAGTTTAACGGGGTGTATTCCAGCGATTTGAAGCGGGCGTCCGAGACGGCTCGGCTTGCGATGGAGCAGAATCGGGCGACCAAACGATGGACCCTTAAGGAAAAGCCGGAACTTCGGGAAGTGAGTTTCGGCATATTCGAGGGGGACCCGAACTGGCGGATGTACGCGGCTTTTGCGGAAGATTTAGGGCTGACTCTTCCCGAAGGCGCGACGAACATTGCCGGGGCTACCGCGCCGATTATCGAGTATTACGCCGGGGACACCCAAAAGTTTCTCGAAGGGCTTGCGGATTTCAACAAAAAAATCGACACTGAATACCAGATCGCCGAAAACGCGGAAGAAGTGTACGCCCGGCTGAAAAAAGGAATGGATGCGATTATCGCGGAAAACCCCAACGGCGGAAATGTTATGCTGGTAGCCCATGG
>JAIRPY010000106.1 GCA_031256905.1 Spirochaetaceae bacterium | reverse complement strand
AGAACTGCCGTCTGACAAGAGCAAACTTTCCGGGACGACAAGCGCGTTAAGCGTCCGGGCGAAATCCTTGCTGAAAGATTTAGCGAACATCAGTTTGGAAATCGCGCAAATGACCGTAAATCCTGAAAGAGATGCAGAATTACTACCTGACTGGTTTATGGTAGAAATCGTACGCGATCTTCCCCGGCTTGCAGAAAAAAAGAAAAAGTAGAAAAACTATTTTTAAAAAGCATCTGGTCATCCGGTGGAAGCGCGTATATACGGCAACAATAAACCCGCAGGCATAAAACCTGCGGGCGGGAGATGGGAAAAACGCAATAGCGATAAACCGGTTTGCAAATTTGGTTAAAACCGCGTTTTATACAGGACTATTACGGTAATCGTAACGCCGATAAGAACCGCCCAATACACAAGACGCCACTGTTTCATAATCTCTCTTTTGTTTTGCGGTATTCCGTAACCGCCGCGGATATTGCCGCGATGCCTTCCGGAGAAAGTTCCGCCGGGTTTTTTTCCGGGGTTTTCACGGTTGAAGACGGCTGTATATCTTTATCAAGCCCCAGGGTGTGAATCAGTTTCGCGATTGCGTTTATGCAGAATATCATCAGCCACAAAAAACCGAACACCACCGCCATACCTATCAAGGTTAAAAGCGCGCTTTGTTGAAACATTTCGAGAATAGTCATTATATTCCTCCTAAACTGGAACCGGTACGGGATAAAAGATGGTGAATCTCATTAACGCTTTTCGCTTCCCGGATAAGCGGAATCCCGTCATATTCAATGAGCGTCATTATCCGGTTTAAAACCCGCAGATGTTTTTCTTTTGAGCCTTCTCCAAAGATAAGCATAAAGATGCAATGCACCGGTTTATCGCCTAACGCGCCGTACGCTACGCCCTGGTCGGAAATTCCGAGGACGCCGAAAATACCGTCGATTCCGGGATAATATCCATGAGGAACTGCAACCCCGGAACCAACGCAGGTATTCATCTTATCCTCCCGATCTTCTACCGCCATGAGGATAGTATTCCTGTCAAGTTCAGGATGAATTTCTGCCAGCGTCGAAGCCAATTCGTTCAAGGCAGTTGATTTCGACCCGCTGGCGATATTAAGTTTGATCCCGGAAGGCGGAAAAATATCGCCTAGATTCATTTGGAGGCCCCCGCTTTTTTGTCTTCAAAATACAGTTCAATGGGAACGACGATAAGCGCGGCCAATCCGCATGCGCCGAACCCTACCGTAAAAGCGAGCTGAATTGTCTGGTAAAGAATCCCAACGGATTTCAAATACCCCGATACTACACAGCTCCCGATAACTACCAACCCCAGGAGGATTCCAAGGGTCCGCCAGAAAATCTTCCAATAGAGCTTCATAGATACTCCTGTTTTGCCGCAGTTTACGGGACGAAATCGCCCTTTTGCCGCAGATAATCGAGAAAACGAGGTGAAGAGAAAACAGGAATCAGATTCTGAGTTTGAGGATAATAGTATTTTTGATTGTTTTCGGAATGGTTTTTGTTATTGCCTTAACCGCTCCGCAGATAAGGCCGGCGCAGGCGGCAAGCAGAATTTGAGGCATAATCATCCGAGGCAGACTATGCCGAGCCGGAGGGGTATATTTCCCCGAGCTGACGGCCGGACAGTCAATATACGAATCCCCGGCCGTTAAAAATAGAGGATGTTCTGAACCGGTCTCAAGAAAAGAACCGTCGATTGCTGAAAACGCGAAAGCCCCTATCCCGGCAAAACCGAGATACATCAGAGCCGCATACTGAAGCAATCTTTTTGTAAACCTCATAATTTTAGTATATCCTACTGGAAAAAAATAGGCAAGAGCTAAAGAAAAAATTTGTGAAAAAACGAATGGGAAGTCCAGGGTTTTACAACAAAATTTTGTTTGCCTAAAAAATTTTGTTGTAAAAATAAAAAAGGTATGTTATCCTTTATAAAGGATTTGTAAACAATCCCGTCCCGGCTTAATAAAATCCGCCGGGACCATTCTGAAATAATAAGGAATAATCTATGGATTTCACTACTAATCATCAGACCTTTTTCATTGTCGGATTCTTGGTCTACATCGCCTGCATGATTGTCATCGGCATTCTCAGTTCCCGGAAGAATAAAGATGGAGACGATTACCTCTTGGCAGGGCGCAAACTGCCCTTCATCGTTATCCTTGGTACGGTCACCGCCAGTCTGATCGGTACAGGCTCCTCCATGGGAGCTACTGCAAACGGTTTCCGGCTGGGCTGGGGCGGGTCCCTCTACGGCCTCGGCGGCGCGCTGGGAATGTTCGTTCTGGCTTTTTTCTTCTGTACCGAACGGGACTACAAATTTATGACCCTTTCGGAAGAGATGCAGTTCCGCTACGGCGGCAGTAAAACCGTCCGGAAGGTGATGGGTTTCTTCATGTTTATCGCGGAAATCGCCTGGCTCGGAAACCACATGAACGGCGGCGGCACCTACCTGAGCTTTATTACCGGTATCGACAACGTCCTTGCCCGGGTGATCACGATGGTGGGCTTTGGGGTTTACGTCCTCATCGGCGGATATTTGGCCGTGGTAATGACCGACTGCGTTCAGGTCATCCTGCTCCTTGCGGGCTTCCTGCTGATCGTCTTCCAGGCAATTCCCGCCGCCGGAGGCTGGGAGTCGATTCAAACCGCCTACATCGCCGCAGGCAAACCGGAAGCCCTGAACTTCTACGGCCTCGCCGGTTCCATTACCATCGCCGCGATTTCCCTCGCCTTCACGGTTGGAATCTCCCAAATAGGAACTCCCAGTTTCCGCACCCGAGTCTACAGCGCGGCAAGTAACGGCGCGGCGAAAAAAGCCTTCATCCTTTCGGGGATCATCCTCTTCCTCTTTTCCTTTATTCCTGCAATCATCGGAATGTCCGGTTTTGCCATCGCCACCCAGAACGGCGCGGACGCGGTGCTGAAAAATCCGAATTACACCTTCGCCTTTGTGGCCACCCAAGTTTTGGGTCCAACCTTGGGACTTCTGTTTCTCATCGCCGGGCTTTCCGCGACTCTTTCCTCGGCGGATTCCGACGCTATGGCAGGAGTGACCATTCTTTTAGTGGATGTGTATTCTACTATCACCGGCAAGGCGATTCCTAAAGAAAAAATGGTTTTTTGGTCCCGCATCACCTTAGTAATCACTTTGCTTTTAGCTTTTATGGCGACCATGTTCGCGCAGGATATTATCGGTTACATTTCCAACGTAGTGGGAAGTCTGATTCCCAGTATCGCCGTAATGATGATCCTCGGAAAATACTGGAAACGCGCTACTTGGCAAGGCGGCCTGGCCTGTGTCTTCTGCGGCACTATTTTTGGTTTACTCTACCTTTTTGTAAAACCTTTCCAGACCGGGGTAGCCGGAGTGTTTACCGGTCCAGCAATTCCGGTGAGTATTGTGGCTATCCTCGCCGGAGTCATCGGCAGTTTGGTCACCAAAAAAATTCAAGTTTCTGAGGAAGTAGCTCTGCGAATGGTCATCGAATCCCGGGAACAGACGAATAAGGACTGAGCCTTACTTGACGTCGGCATAGAAATGACGTATTCTATACAGAAATGTATCAAGAACAAACCTTTGACAGCCGACTATGGCTTAAAAAATTTAAGGACCCTTCAAGGGATCGAAACCGCTGTCGGGAACTCCGGGTGTCGTTGTTTCAGGAAACGGTAGGGATAGTAAACGACGGCGGCTATCGCCTCAACGGCGAAGACATACCGATCCGGAACGATTCCGTTCCAGCCCAGACCGAGTATTTCACCGGTCCGCCGAAATTGCCGAATTCGCCGGGGAACAGGAAAACTAACTATGCGGTTATCCAAGCCGACTGCCTTGAAACCGCAGAAGTACTGTTGCAGGACGGATACAATCCCTGCGTTCTCAACATGACCAGCGGACATAATCCCGGAGGAGGCGTGCGAACCGGCGCGGGCGCCCAGGAAGAAACAATATTCCGCAGAACAAATCTGTTCAAATCGCTCTATCAATTTGCAGATTACGCCGCGGAATACGGAACAGCAAGAAGCTCTAAGAGTTATCCGTTAGATAAAAACCGGGGCGGCGTCTATTCCGGGGGCATTACGGTTTTCAGAGCTTCAGAAAACAACGGTTACGCTTTGCTTAAAAAGCCTTTTCAAGTTTCTTTTGTAAGCGTTCCGGCTCTTAGACGCCCGGAACTTGAAAACCGGGGCGGCAAATATTTCATTACGAAACGGCTGGTGGAATCGGCAAAAGAAAAGATTCGGACTATCTTGAGAATCGCCGGAAAGTACGCCCATGACAGCATCGTTCTCGGCGCGTTCGGGTGCGGCGCATACGCCAATCCGCCTCATCATATCGCGTCGCTTTTTAAAGAGGTTTTTGCAGAACAGGAATTCAAAGACTATTTTAGAACCCTGGTGTTCTCTATTATCGATGATCACAACAGCCGGAAAGAGCATAACCCGGACGGAAATATATTACCCTTTCTCAACGTATTCAATGCCTCCTCATGAAAAGGCCCCGATACCGAGTCCCCTCTTAGGGCAGATCGCCGGGGCGAAAACCAGCAAAGAAGTCCTGGGACGGCTTGTTCGCGAGTATACGCCTTTCATTAAAAAGTGCGTTTCCAGCATCATCTTCAAAAAAGAACTGCGGGAAGAATACGTCCCGGAAGCTATGCTCGCCTTTTTGCAGAGCCTTCAAACTTACCGGGCCGAATCCGGCGGGTTTATTCCCTACGCCCAAAAGGTTATCCGAAACCGGCTCCTCAACGCGGCGGCAAAAGAAGCCCGAAGAAAGAAAATCTTTCTTTTAGAAAAAAATCCAGACCCCGGGGAAGAATATCCGTCCCCGGAAATCGAAGCGGCCCAGCGGAACTACGAATTAACTATCGAACGAGAAAACCTGGGCGCGGATATCGCGGAAATAAACGCGGAATTCTCGGCTTGGGGTTTTGACGTCGCGGACTTAGCCGAACATCGCCCTAAACAAGACCGTTCCCGCCGGGCCTGCCAAAAGATCGCCCAAGCCCTATGTGCGGACCTGGATCTTGTCGCGGAAATGAAAAAAAACCGCAAACTGCCGATTAAAAAAATTACCGCCCTTACCGGCGGTTCAGAAAAACTGCTTGAGAAATACCGCCGGTACATCATCGCTCTTATTCTTATTTGGACCGGCGATTATCCGTATATCCAATCTTTTCTGCCTAGAAAAAGCGAGGAAACCCTATGAAAGGCGTTATTTGGAAAATCGAGGGCCGGAAAAGCGTCGTTCTTTTTCAGAACGGAGATTTCCGCGCTATCCCCACGCCCCCGGACGCGCAACCCGGCATGACCGTTACGGTTTCGTATAACCGGAAACGGATTATTTTGTTCGCCGCTCTTTTATGCGCCGCCACGGTTTCCGGGTTTTTGTATTTTTCGCCGGCCGGGTATATTGACCTTATTATTTACGATTCGGAAGAGGATCGCCGGATAATTGTGGAATTTGCGGCAAACCGCTTCGGCCGGATTCTTGAAATCCATAGGTTTTCCACGGAGCCGTCTTTTGCGGAGTCTCTGCCGCCCCTCAAATACAAAGATATTGATGAAGCCTGCGCGGATACGCTCAAAGCGGCAAGTCTTTTTTTCCCATCTGCGAGGGCATCGCAGGTTCGCATTCATATAACTTATCAGAATATACAGGAGGCTGAAAAACTCAAAACCCGGCTTGTCCGCATTATCGAAGGCCTTGAAGAAATGACCGGCCGCAAACTGCGGACCCTTTTTAAACTTGAGCCGTTGCATTAACTTGCTTGATCTGTGCCCGGATTTTTTTTCCTTTCAGCGGCGGATTAAATGCTATTCAGCAATAAAGCGGAAGATTTCGGTTTTTACCATCTTCTCATCGGAATATTGAGTCGGCTGTACCGAAACTCTTCCGCTCCTTACTTTAAGATACATACTTACTGCGCCCTAATATCACTTCGGCAAAGTAAGTGGAAATAATACCCCTTCTGATTTTTGTCTTGTTTTAGGGTATTATTTCAAGATTCGATAGTGATTCTGTGTAGTACAGTTTGAACTGGTAAAAAAACCACCCGAAATCCCCCCGAAATTCCGCTACACTTTCCGGCGGGATAAACGTTTCCTCGTCTTTGTATGATACAAATATCCATGCCCTCGACCCATAAAATCTGGATAAATCAGCATAGTCGACCAGGGTTGTATCAACCGCTGACATAAAAGAATCGTAAAATACGGTACTATTTCTTTTATACAATTGGGTATGACCCGGAAATAGAAATGCGCTGATTCCCTGTAAATGACCCGATTCCGGGGAGTAAATAAAGATATCCTGGGGACGTATTTCATCTTTAAGGTAATGGTAAAACTGGGTGAAATCGCTATTTTGTTTTCGTTCCTGGAATAAAGATGTTAAAAACGTAGACCCGCTTAAAATAAGCAATAACACCGTCACAAAAACAGCTTTCCTGTTTTGAAGAGAACCGCCCACAATAGCGAAAAAGAGCCATACGAGTCCGCAGGCGGGAAAGAGATAGCGATTTATTAAAACCGGACGAATAGCGAATGAAACAGCGATACCTAAACCCGCAAGTAAGATGATACAGGAAAAGCCCGCAAAGGCGAAGTATTCTATTTTGGTTTTTGCTTTTTTAAAAAAGAATACCAAAACTGTCAGAAACAATAATAAAAAAAACAGAGTCATGAAAAAATCGCCGGCATTAAAAATAAACAGTCCATATTCGGCGATTGTTTTCAAGGTTATCGGCGGAATCCATAAATCATTCGTAGCGACCCGGATAAAGCTTGCGATGATAATGAACAGCCAAGGCAGATAAAACAGAACCGCCAAAGGCGCCAAGGTTACTATTTTTATCAATTTTTTCCGGTCATATTTTAACGTATAACCTAAAAGCAGTAAATAACCGATTCCCGCGGTAAGTCCCGCGTAAATATGGGTATAGGCCGCGCCTTCCGCGAAGCCACGAAACGCCGCAAAAATACCCCCCCCCCCCCCCCCATTTTTTATAATATACCATGCGGATATAGCCGTCATAGTAACGAAGAAAAACGCCCAACTGTACATTCTAATTTCAACGCTGTAATATATTACTGATTCTGATGCAATACAGCAAAGCAAAAAGAAACATCCGTTTTTCGGTGAACATTCTTTATTAAGAAAAATAGTAACACTAATCAGCGTTAAGATCGAAGGCAATACCGATACCATTTTCATAGTAAAGATATTATCGCCGAATATATCGGCGCAGAGTTTTAAGACAATAAAGTAGAAAGGCGGATGCACATCGGCGATTTGCATCCGGATTACCTCTTGCCAGGGAAGCCGAATAGTAGCTAGTGAAAATACTTCATCCATCCAAAGCGATTGATTTACAGCGGCAAGAATGATTGTTTCTAATAAAAAAATACACGCAAGAAATACTTCTATTGGGTAAGCGTATTTTTTTCCAAACCGAAAGAATAGATCCGAAAATTTTTTGGATCTGAACAACATAAAACCGAAGAGAAGAAAACCCTCAACAGCCATTAGCTGTAATTGCAGGTTCCACACATCTTTATTTAACGCGCGGCGAACGACACTTTCCCCAAAGACAATAAGCTCGAGACGTACCTGCGGAATTAACATCCCAAGGCATCCGGCTATGCCGATACAGGAAAACGCCAAAACTGCATTCCGTATTTTAGCCGGAATAGCATTACTGCGTATAAAAACACAGAACAACACAAAACCGAAGAGAAGAAAACCTTCAACAGCCATTAGCTGTAAGTGCTGGTGCCACACATCTCTGTTTAACGCACGGCGAACGATAGTTTCCCCAAAGACAATAAGCTCGAGACGTACCTGCGGAATTAACATCCCAAGGCATCCGGCTATGCCGATACAGGAAAACGCCAAAACTATATTCCGTATTTTAACCGGAATAGCATTACTGCGTATCATAATTCTTTCTCCTAAAAACGATATATTTTTGTCCCAGATAATTTAATCCGGTGAACAAACACATTCCAATAACCAGCGCGATATTTTCACGCGTTTTTTGCGGACTGTTCCGCAGAAAATAATT
>JAIRPY010000122.1 GCA_031256905.1 Spirochaetaceae bacterium | reverse complement strand
GTTTATCCATAGTATAGCACATTCGTCTTTTCCGCAAGCCTTATTTATAGGTTTTTTGCAAGCCTTATTTACGCCGGACTGCTAGGAGGCCCAATATTTCGGCAATCCGAAATATACGGAAAACCAGTATTGACAAATTTTACTATCCTGAATATCCTGAAAAAACGGATAACCGTTAGTATGTTTCGCTACGGTGAATTTCTATTTTGCCTGACTTTGTTAATGAGGTATTATGAAATATCAAGTTGTTAGAAATAAAAAGTATGATTATGTCGGGCAGTCTTACGCATCGCTATATCCTAATTTGCACAAATATCCGGCGACAATGTTGCCGCAAATCGGCGTTGACATTTTAAAAGAATTTAACGTTGTGAAAGGAACATTACTCGACCCTTATTGCGGCTCTGGGTCGTCTTTTGCCAGCGGATTAGAATACGGCATCTCAGAAATGTACGGATTTGATATTAATCCTTTAGCCGTACTTATCTCTAAAGTAAAGTTTACCAGAATTGATTTGAATAGACTTAACGAAACTTACCTAAATTTTAGAAATAGTCTTTTTGAATTTTTGAAAGACGAAAATAATATAAAAACATTATCCCATCCGCGGATAACAAACATCGAATACTGGTTTTCAAAAGATGTTATTGACGCTTTAACGCTCATTAAATATTTTATTGATGGAATAAAGGATACTGACGTAAAGAATTTTTTCTTGATTCCCTTTTCCGAAACTGTTCGGGAATGTTCTTACACCCGGAACAACGAATTTAAATTGTTCCGTATGAAACCGGAAGATTTATTGAATTTTAATCCTGAGGCCCTTAGTTTTTATTTTAAAAAATTGAATGACGTACTCTCGCTTTATTCGCATTTCTATTTTCCAAAACTAGGATATAATGTAAAAGTAGATGTTCAGTATTCTCAATTTCAGCCGCGGAATGAGCGTTTTGATGCTGTTTTAACCAGCCCGCCCTACGGAGACAGCCGGACGACCGTGGCCTATGGGCAGTTTTCGGCGTTATCGAATGAATGGCTTGGAATTGATTATGCCCGGAAAATTGACGGAATGTTAATGGGCGGGACAAAACAAAATCAGAACATCCGCAACGGAATAATTGGGGATTATATTTCGCAGATTAACAAAAGCGACGCAAAAAGAGCGTTGGAAGTTTCGGCGTTTTATACTGATTTGCAGAATTCGATTGCCAAAGTAGCTGACCGTGTCCGTAAAGGAGGAAAATCAATTTATGTAGTTGGAAATAGAACCGTAAAAAACATTCAACTGCCGACCGACCAGTTTATCGCTGAAAAGTTTGAAGAAAACAATTTTAAACATTTAATTACTTATGAAAGAGCGTTAAGCAATAAAGCAATGCCCAGTAAAAATTCGCCCGCAAACGAGACGGGAAAAACCGTAAATACCATGCTGTTTGAATATATTGTTATATGCGAAAAAATATAATTCGCAGAAAACGGGAAAGAAATGTTAGCAATAAAAATAGGACTGTTTTTTTTGGGCCTTTCCGGAACCCTATACGGGCAAGCCTTGGGGACGGCACTCTGGAGACAGCCGGTGGGGGGAAACGTTATCGGCCTGCCATCGGTGCAGGCGGGGTCGGTGGTAGTCTTGAGCGACGACGGTACGGTCCGGGCCTTTTCCGGGCAGGGCAATCCGCTTTGGGAATATAGTGCCGGGGAATTAAGTCCGTACATAACCCGGTCCCGGGAAGGAATGAATTACGTTTGCACTTCCGGGGGGGTCCTCATCGCGCTGAACCGCATCGGCCGAGAACTCTGGCGCGCCGATTTAGGCGCGCCCCTTATCGGACCCATCCTGATCGGCTGGGATGGACGGCTCTTCGCGCCCACGGACCGCCGAATTTCCTGCTATACCCCGGCGGGAACGCTTCTTTGGTACAAAAATTTTGATCATGCCATAGCCGTACCTCCGCATCAGGATAATCAGGGAGGGCTTCTTTTCGCTTTGGATAACGGCGAACTCCTACATATCAACGAATTTGGGAAATCCGCTTCCCGGCAACTGCCATCAACGCCCTCTTTTTTGCTGAGTTTGGCGGATCCCGGGGAAAAAAATTCTGAAAAAAGGGGAGAAAATTTCCCTTTGCCGGTTCTTGTGTTTTACGAAACCGGGGAACTGGAGGTTTCCGGCGCAGACTATCCGCCGATTCCGGGCCTGACGAGTCCGGCTATCGGCGGGGCTTATCGGCAGGGCAAAGCGGCCATCGCTCTGCAAGACGGTCAGGTTCTTCTGCTTTCTCCTGGGGATGGAACTTTTTTGTGGACTGCAAAAAGCGCGATTAGCCCCATCGAAACCGGTTCTGCCGGAGACGAAGCCGGGGTGCTTTACGATGACCGGGGGGTGTATCTGCTTTCTCAGGCTGGGAGCGCGGCTTTTGACGAGCCGGGACAGCGGCGGTGGTTTATCCGGATCATCGGCGCGACGGCGGTGCCGATTTTCAGCGATGACGGAATGCTCTATTCCGGCGGGCGGGATGGGTACTTGTATGCGTACCGGCTGGAAACCCGAACCTTGTTTCGCAAGCAGTCTCTGTATGGTCCGCCGCCGGAAGGGTCTTATCAGCTTGGCGCGCCCTTTCCGGACCGGAAAGATTACACCAACCGTTTCAGCGAGATTGAAGTGCGGACCCAGTTTGCCCGGATTCGCAAAGCCTTAGAAGAAGGGACCGTTGGGGAACAAGAAAAAGAATTTACCGCTTTTTTGATGGAAGCCGCCGGCAGTGTCCGAAACAGCATCAAGATCGCTCCGGCTAAGCCGCCGGTTCATTTCGGGGAGCGGATTCAAGCTCTCCGGCTGTTGTCTGTTTTGGGGTCCCAGGAAATCATTCCCTTTTTGGTGGATCTTTTCAAGAATGAGCCGGATCCGCTGGTTCAGGCGGCCGCGGCCAGTGCAATCGGCGCGATTGGCGTCGATCCTGAGGGGCTTGCTCTGGGGGCTTTTACCCTTGGGGTGGTTGCCCCGGGATACATCAAGGATGAGTCGGTATTGCTGGCTGTAGCCGGCGCGGTGGGCGATCTCTGCCGGTTTTCCGGTCCTCCGGTGATGCATACCGGCGCGGCTATTTTGGTAGCTCTTGCCGGGGGGGATAAACCTATTCGAGTCCGCAATAGGGCTCTGGAAGTTATCCGGGCCCTGCGGAATTAGCTTCCGGCGGAGCCTCGGGAGAGGCGGTCATTGATGGCTTTTCCGAGGCCCTGATCCGGGACTCGTTCCGCGTGAAGGCTGGAAAGCCCAAGGCTGTCTAGTTCGCGCAGGCAACCGAAAAGCCGGGCTCCTGCTTCGGGGAGATCGCCGGCGGCGGAAAGAGCCTGGGCCCGGGCTTTTGCCGGTCTGTCCTGGGTTTTGAGCCATAGGTCCAGATCAGTTTGGCGGAAAAAAAGGTATCCTTCTTCCGGGTTATACGGCAGAGCGAGCATTTCTTCCGGATCGTGAAGTTTCAGAGGGGCCCCCGGGGCATAGTGGCTTTTAAGCATTCCTGGGGAAGCTCGAGGGGTTTTTTCGTTTCCGGAGCTGATGTCGCCGAGGATATCCCGGAGGATTTCTTCGGGAGTTCCGCCGGGGCGGAGAATCCGAGGAATTTCGCTGGTGAGGTCTAATACGGTCGATTCCAGGCCGATTCTTGCGGGTCCTCCGTCGAGGATCATTCCCCCGGCTTCTCCGAGCTGGCGCCGGACGTGATCTGCGGTGGTGGGGCTTAAATATCCGAAGGGGTTTGCGCTGGGAGCCGCGATGGCTCCGGTGGAAAGGCGAATCAGCTTTCGGGCTTCCGGGTGGGCGGGCAGGCGGACTCCTACGGTAGGCAATCCGCTGGTTGCTAGGTCTGGCAGGGCCGGTTTTTTGGGAAGGATCAGGGTTAAGGGGCCGGGCCACAAGGTATGCATGAGGCGTTCGGCCTGTTTTTGGGCTGAAGCCGGGAGCTCCCGGACCTCGGCGATGGCTTCCAGGGCCCCCAGGTCGGCGATGTGAATAATCAGGGGATCGAATCGGGGCCGTTTTTTTATTTCGAAAATTTTCGCTAGGGCTAAGGGGTTAAAGGCGTCTCCGCCGAGGCCGTAGACGGTTTCGGTAGGAAACGCGACGAGGCCTCCGGCCCGGAGGATTTCCGCGGCTTTTTGCATTTCTTTTTCATTGATTTCCATGGTTTTTAAAAACCTTTTTAAACGATAGGAGTCAAGTCCCCTTGAGGATCTTGGGGATTTGAGGTATACCAGGTTTGTGAATATACAGGACCTGCAAATTGAAATTTTGGATACCACTCTTAGGGATGGCGCGCAGGGCGAAGGCATCAGCTTTTCGGTGCAGGATAAGCTGGGGATTGTCCGGGCCCTGGACGACCTGGGGGTGAGCTGGATCGAGGGAGGCAACCCGGGGAGTAACCCGAAGGACCTGGAATTTTTCCGGCGGGCCGAAGCTCTGGACCTGAAAACTGCTCGGCTGTGTGCTTTTGGGGCTACTCGGAAAAAGGGGATTCGGCCCCAGGAGGATCCTTTTCTTAAAGCTCTGCTTGAGGCGGGGACCCAGGGGGTAGTTATTTTCGGGAAGAGCTGGGATTTGCATGTAACCGAAGTTTTGGGGGCGGCTCTGGATGAAAATCTGGCCATGATTGCCGAAACGGTACAATATCTCAAAGATCAGGGTAAAATCGTCATATTTGATGCGGAACATTTTTTTGACGGCTGGAAAGGAAATCCGGATTACGCTTTAGGGACTCTGGAGGCCGCGGCTTCGGCCGGGGCGGATCGGCTGGTTTTGTGCGATACGAATGGGGGCAATTTCCCGGAGACTATTACGGCGGGGGTTCGGGCGGCCTTATCGGCTGGGTCTTTGGGCATCCATGTGCATAACGATGCGGATTTGGGGACTGCGGGTTCTTTGGCCGGGGTTTTGGCGGGGTGTGAACATTTGCAGGGGACTTTATTGGGTTTTGGGGAGCGATGCGGGAATGCGGCTTTGGCGGCTATTATTCCGAGTTTGGAACTGAAACTGGCTCGGCGATGTTTGCCCGTGGGGAATTTGGAGCGGCTTTTTGAGGTGACTCGGCGGGTGGCTGAGATTGCCAATGTGGGGGCTCCGGAGAATATGCCTTATGTGGGGTCCCATGCTTTTTCTCACAAGGCGGGGATGCATAGCGATGGGATTTTGAAGATTCGGCCTTCTTTTGAGCATATTGATCCGGCTTTGGTGGGGAACCGCCGGCGGTTTCTTATGAGCGAAGTGGGGGGCCGGGCGGCCATTGCGGAACGGACGAAGAAACTGGACCCGGCCGTGACGAAGGATCATCCGGCCGTGAGGGCCCTGGCGGACCAGCTGAAAACCCTCGAAGCCGAGGGCTGGCAATTTGAAGCCGCGGACGGCTCTTTCGACCTTTTAGCCCGCCGGGCCCTGGGGAAGTATAGGCCCCTTTTCAAGATTGACGCTTATCGGGTGGTGAGCGAGCATCCCGGGGATCCGGGGATTTCTTGTTGTTACGCTTGGGTGAAGGTGAGGGCCGATGGGAACCAGGAAATTGGGGCCGCGGAGGGCCCGGGGCCGGTAAACGCCCTGGATCGGGCCCTGCGGAAAGCTCTGGTTCCCTTTTTTTCCAATTTTGATATAGAAAAGGTGAGGCTCACGGATTTTAAGGTCCGGGTTATCGATGGAAAAGACGGCACGGCCGCGAAGGTTCGGGTTCTCATCGAGTCTACCGACGGCCTGGAAACCTGGACGACCGTAGGAGTCTCGGAAGATATTATCGAAGCGAGCCGGGCGGCCCTGGTAGATTCCCTGGAGTATAAACTCATCAGCGTCATAGAACGCCGTTTCAAGGGTCTTTTTTAACCTTCCGGCCCGGGGCTTTCCTGGGCCGGGTTTTTTTTAAAAGGGCCCGGCCCTTTGGGGAAAGTCCGGGCCCTTTTCGGGGTTTTAGGGGATGATGGCCTTTACGATTTCGCCGTAGGGGCCCTTTTCGCCTTTGCCGTTTTCCCAGCAGGGGCAGAAGTAAACCGCTTTGCCTCGGTCGGCTTCGTCGAAGGCGAAGGTGTAGGGGCTGGCGGTGTCAAAGACGGATTTCACCAAATCTTCAACCGATTGGGGGGGCCTGTCGAGGATAGCCCAGCGCAATTCCGCGCCATGGACATGGGGCGGTTTGCCTCGGCGGTCGCTTCCGGCGTCCCGGAAATGAACGGCGATGTGCCGGATTACCGAGGTGTCTACTTCCAGTTCCGGGACGCTGGCCGGGACCGGGGCAGGAGTCCGAGGATTATTGTGGAGGGGAAGGCCCATTTTTTCCTTATCCGCATCCGAAAGGGCCGGATTATAGGCAAGATAGGCCTTTACAAAGGTCCGAAGATTCCCTTTGAGGGCGTCTCGGGCTTCGTTTTTGTTCAAAACATCTACTTTGCCCCGATTGGGATTTTGGGCCGCGGAAAAAGCGGCAGAATAGGCGGTTAATTCGGCCTGAAGGGGCGGAAAGGCCTCGGCGGGGATGTTAAAACTCTGCAATTTCGGCTGAACATACCCGATAAGGGTTTTCGCCCATTCTAAAAACGCGCTGTCCGATGAAGGAATGTAATCATTAGCCATACTTTCAGTTCCTTTTCAATAGGTTTTGGAAATCCTAGCAAGTCTGGGAAACTTCCGCAAGCCTC
>JAIRPY010000117.1 GCA_031256905.1 Spirochaetaceae bacterium | reverse complement strand
CTTCCGGTTACGGTTGCGATGATGCTGAAGTACGGATTCGCCGTGAACCTGCTCCTGCAAGGGGGCATCGCGATAGCCGCGGCGGTTGTCCTCTTCGGAGCCGCCCGGATTTCCAAAGCCGGCCCGGCGCCGGCAGAATAACTGCGGGTCAGATGGTGGTTTTCAAACGTTTCTCTTTTTCGAACCGCCGCCGGGCGATGCCGATCAGCTTGTCGATTAGGCGGGGGTAGGAAAGACCGGAGGCCTCCCAGAGTTTAGGGTACATACTGATTTTTGTGAAACCCGGGAGGGTATTTATTTCGTTTACCAGAATCGCGCCGTTGGGCTTTAGGAAAAAGTCTACCCGGGAAAGGCCTTCGGCGTTCAAGGTCTGAAAGGTTTTGACCGCTAAGGCGCGTACTTTTTCGGCCGTTTCCGGGGGGATCTTTGCGGGAATAGCCAAAACCGCGCCGTTTTCGTCGATATACTTTGCGTTATAGGAATAAAACTCATGGGTGGAAATTACTTCTCCCGGAACGGACGCGGCGGGTCCTTCGTCTTCCAGAACCGAACATTCCAGTTCCCGGGCTTCGATATATTCTTCTATGATAATTTTATTGTCGTATAGAAAGGCTTCGGCGATGCCTTGTTGGTATTCCGTTTCGGTTTGAACCTTGCTGACCCCTACGGAAGACCCCATGTTGGCGGGCTTTACGAAGAGAGGCAGTCCCAGCTTTTCGGCGAGGGCCGCAAAATTCGGGGCGGGTTCTTGGGATTTGAGGACCGCGAATTTGCCGATAGGAAGACCCGCGTCCCGGAGGAGCCGTTTCATCACATCCTTGTCCATCCCGATAGCTGATCCCAGCACTCCGGCCCCGACAAAGGGAAGGTCTGCGAGTTTCAGCAAGCCCTGCACGGTTCCGTCTTCGCCGAAGGGGCCATGCAAAATGGGAAAGATAAGATCCACAAACGTCTCCGGCCGAAGGGTCGAAGCATGGACGATGCGGCCTCCGCCTCCTGGAACAAGAACGATGGGAAGGCCGGAATCCCTTAGACGGATTTGCTTGGGGTCCTCCGAGTCGAGGAGAAAGTCCTGTTGGTCCAGAAGAAACCACCGGCCGGATTTATCAATACCGAGGAGAACCGGTTCGTACTTTTCCGGATCCAGCGCGTCGCACACGTTTTTCGCGGACTGAAGGGATACCTCATGTTCTGCGGATTTGCCGCCGAAAAGGATTCCGATTTTAATCTTTTTTTTCATTGCTTTCCCGTTTCCAGAAGGGAAGGGTTAAAAAGCCGCAGGTTTCCCGAATCCAAGTACCTCCGGTTTGGGTTCGGCCGTCAATAACGTGAGTCCACTCGCCCGGAGGGAGATAATATTCCACATTTCCTTCGGGTGAAAATACCGGAGCCACCAAGTAAGACGGACCCAGCATATACTGCCGATCAAGGAAGGGGCATACCGGATCGTCCGGGAACTCTAAAAACATTGCCCGAAGGACCGGAAGGCCCTGTTCGTGGGCTTCTTGGGCGGATTCCAGCAGATAAGGCAGAATATTCGCCTTGAGGCGGGTGAAGAACCGGCAGACTTCCACGGATTCCTCGTCGATGTTCCAGGGAACTCGGTAGGAATAACTGCCATGGAGCCTGCTGTGGGAGGATAATAATCCGAAAGCGAGCCATCGCTTGAAAAGCCCCGGATTCGGGTTCCCTTCAAAGCCTCCGATGTCATGGCTCCAAAAACCGAAGCCCGAAAGCCCCAGGGAAAGGCCGCCCCTAAGGGTCTCGGCCATAGCTTCGAAGGTTGATTCGCAGTCCCCTCCCCAGTGAACCGGAAACTTTTGCCCTCCGGCCGTGGCGGATCGCGCGAAAAGGCAGGCTTTTCCGGGTCCTTTTTTTCGTTCCAGAAATTCGAATACTGTTTTGTTGTAAAGATAGGTATAAAAGTTGTGGTATCCTCCGGGATTTCCGGCGTTGTGGTATACCGCGTCTTCGGGAATCCGTTCTCCGAAATCGGTTTTGAAACCCTCGACTCCCATATCGACAAGCCGGTTGAGATGCTGGGTGAACCACTCGGCGGCTTCGGGATTGGTGAAGTCCACAATAGCCATGCCGGCTTGCCACATATCGGTTTGCCACACGGACCCGTCTTGTTTTTTCAGGAAGTAGCCTTTTTGCGCGCCCTCCCGAAACAGAGGGGACCGCTGGGCGATATACGGGTTGATCCATAGGCAAATTTTCAGCCCCTTGGCTTTTATGCGGGCGAGCATACCCGCCGGGTCCGGGAAGGTGGCTTCATCCCAAGTGAAATCGCACCAATGGAAACCTTTCATCCAAAAGCAGTCGAAGTGAAAGACCGATAAAGGAATCCCCCGATCCGCCATGCCGTCGATGAAGCTCATTACCGTCTTTTCGTCGTAGGCCGTGGTAAAGGACGTCGAAAGCCACAGCCCGAAGGTCCAATCCGGCAGAATCGGGGGCCGGCCTGTCAGAGCGGTATAGCGTTCAAGAATTTTTTTGGGTTCCGGTCCGTAGATGATGTAATATTCGAGGGATTCTCCGGAGACGCAAAATTGAACCCGGGAATTTTTTTCACTGCCAATTTCAAAGGAAACCTTTCCGGAAGAGTTCACAAAAACCCCGTAGCCCTGGTTGGTAAGATAAAAAGGGATGTTTTTGTAGGCCTGTTCGCTGGCGGTCCCGGCGTCGGCGTTCCATATATCCAGAGTCTGCCCGTTTTTTATCAGGGGTCCGAAGCGTTCCCCTAGGCCGTAGACGTACTCCCCAACGCCGAGGGATAATTCTTCTTTTATATACGTTTCGGATTGGAAACGGATGTAACCGGCGGCTTTTGCTTCGCTTTTTGTGAGAATTTTGCCGCCTCCCCGGAAGACCACGTTCCAGGGCGTTCCTTCCGGGATGTGAACCGAGAGGTCTCCTGTAGAAAGGACCGCTTCCGCAGGCCCAAGGTTGATGTTCGGCGCGAAGGCCGGATCGGTGTTCAGCTCGAACTGGGGATTCCGGGGGATGGTCCCCTCGAAATGGGTGATCTTCACTTTGATGATATGCTTCATCGGGCTTGAGTACCGCAGAGTAAGCAAAGCCCGGTTAAGGGTATCTCCTCTGGACCGAACCGGAGCGTCCGGGGCGTACACGGCTAATTCGTTTCCTTCTTGCTGTCGTTCTAGGGCTTGGGCCGGGAAATGGGCCTCGACCCCCTCCCTAAGAAGCCAATAGCCATTCGTAAATTTCATACTTTCTTCCTTTTATTCGACTTATTATTCGGCTTATTATTTGACTTATTTTCGGCAGTATAGCATAAAAATTTTTTTTGTCCAAGTACAACTAAAAGTTTAATAAAACAAACTTTTCTCGATTTTTCAACCGAAACTTGGCTATACAAAAAAGAAAAAAACAGCTATAGTACGATTATGAATAAAATTCTTTACGAAAAGATAATGGAGGCTTTTTCCGCGGTTCTGCCCATTACCGCGATAGTTCTGATTGTCAGCGTGGTGCTTGTGCCGATGCCGGTTGGGACTATCCTGATGTTTATTGTCGGCGCGGCCTTGCTGATTATGGGCATGGGCTTTTTCAGTCTGGGCGCGGATATGGCGATGATGCCCATGGGCGAAGGCATTGGGATTCAGCTTACCAAAACGCCGAATCTCGTTCTGATTCTTTCGATTAGTTTTCTCATGGGGCTGATTATCACCATCGCGGAACCGGACTTGCAGGTGTTGGCGAAACAGGTGCCGATCAACGCCGACATGGTTCCTATCAAGCCGTCTTCCATGGTTTTAGTCCTTACCGTCGGCGTCGGGGTGGGGCTCTTTCTCATGCTGGCTATGGTGCGGACTCTTTTCAAAATTCCCTTGGGAATCCTGCTGGTAATTTTTTATCTCCTTACTTTTGGAGTAGCCCTTTCTCCCTATGCGCCGCAGAACTTTATCCCGGTGGCCTTCGACTCCGGAGGGGTAACCACAGGACCCATTACCGTGCCCTTTATCTTATCGATGGGCGTCGGGGTTGCGTCCATCCGAAGCGACCGGCACTCCCAAGACGACAGCTTCGGGCTGGTGTCCCTGTGCAGTGTGGGACCAATTCTAGCGGTCCTGCTGTTGGGCGTATTTTTCAAACCCGAAGGCGCCATGGAACCTATTACCGCTCCGGACGTCGCCACCACCCGAGACGTGGTTCGGGACTTTGTAACCGAAATTCCCCACTACTTTGAAGAAGTGATAATGGCTTTAGGCGCGCTGATCGGCTTTTTTGTGGTCTTTCAGGGTATATCCCGGCGTTACAAACGGCATCAAATCGTGCGGATTGTTGTAGGTTTTCTCTACACCCTCATCGGGCTGGTGGTGTTCCTTACGGGCGTTAATGTCGGGTTTATTCCGGTGGGGCATCTTATGGGGCATGATCTTGCGGCTTCTCCCTTGGAAAAGTGGCTTTTGGTCCCCCTTAGTATGATTATCGGCTATTTTATTGTCGCCGCGGAGCCGGCGGTGCATGTGCTGACCAAGCAGGTCGAGGAAATATCCGCCGGCGCGATCACCCAAAAGGTCATGTACCGAGGGCTTTCCATCGGCATGGCTTTAGCCTTAGCGGTTACTATGGTCCGAATTCTGCTCGGCATCCCGATCATGTACATCCTGATTCCGGGCTACGCCCTGTCTTTAGGGCTGACGTTCCTGGTCCCCAAGATTTTTACGGGCATTGCCTTTGACTCCGGAGGCGTGTGTAGCGGTCCTATGACTTCGACCTTTCTTTTGCCCCTCGCTATGGGCGCGTGCGAAGGCGCGGGACGGGACATGATGACCGACGCTTTCGGCATCGTGGCGATGGTAGCGATGGCGCCTCTGATTGTCATTCAGCTTATCGGGCTTGTTTACGGCAGTAAGATGAAAACCTCATCGAAACAGGCGGAAGCCGTATACGACGCGGTCAGTTCGGCGGATACCGGGGTCATCATCGAATTCGAGGAGGCGGTATGAGCGGACCAAAACATCCGGCTATGGCGAAACTCCTGTTTTTTATCATCGATTGGAACAAATCAAAAATAGTTTCCAAGGTCTTTGAGCAGGAGAATGTGCCGTTCTACTTTTTCAGCCCCGGGAAAGGGACCGCCAATTCGGAGGTTCTCGATGTGCTGGGTATAGGTTCCAGCGCCAAGGCCGTGATCCTCTGCATCGAGCGGGATCTTATGGCGCCCCTTCTCGTAAAAGGCGTCCGGCAGAAACTAGGGTCCCTAAGCGCGGGGGCCGGCATCGCTTTTACCGTGCCATTATCGGCGATAAATCAGCCCATTCTGCAGATTCTCAAAGAAAGTGTGCACCCAAATCTCAAAGATCAGGAAAATGAACAGAGGAAGCCAAAAAAAATGAGCGAAATCACAAATGATCTCATCATATCGATCATAAACCAAGGCTACAGCGACGAATTCATGACCGCCGCAAAAGAAGCAGGAGCCCGGGGCGGTACGGTTATCGCCGCCCGAGGACTTACCAGCAGTAAACCGGTAAAATTTTTCGGAGTTTCCATTCAAGACGAAAAGGAAATCATTCTCATCCTATCAAGCCGGGATAAAAAAACCGCCATCATGGAAGCGATAAGCAAAGCCTACGGAGTAAACAGCCAAGCCGACGGCATCATCTTCTCTCTTCCGGTAGATGAAGTAATGAGCCTGAACACCGGCAGTATCTAACAGCCTTAGGCCTGAATCACTTCTCCCGGGGGGGTTATTAAAAATTCATCCCCCCAATCGCCTTCCACCAGTTTGCGGAGCAACCGGATATTGCCGGAAACCACAAAAACCGGCATATTCAGAAGTTCCGCAAAAGGCTTCACCGCCCGGGCGGCCCCATCGGCGTCGAAAACTCCGGTATCAATTATCGTAAAAGCCCTATATCGGGCAAACATTTCTTTCATCACTTCGGTCCCTTCTTCGATGCCGTATTTCTGCACGGACCTGCGGAATTCCGCAATAACCGATCCTTTGGACCGCATATTTCCTTCGGTAAGAAAATACACATCCGGTCCGTAGGCATCCCGCCGGGCTTGGGACCCCAAAAATAAGGGGACGCAATCCGCCACCCGAGGCAGTACCAAAGTCTGCCATCGAGACCCCACTCCAACAAGGCTGTTTCCGCAAAATCCGAAGGCCATCAGCCCAGTGGTGTACTCTGGAGGAATGGCGTCTACCGCAGACTGCACGGCCCGCCGTAAATCCTCGATGCTCCGATGTTTTTCCTCCGATACCCAAGCAATAGGCTCCCTTCGGCCCTGCATCACTGCGGTAAGTTCCGGTTTGAGGGTTTCGCAGGCGATTATGTACCGGGTAGTCATTAACGTTTACGCCGGAAAACCCGGTAGTTGATAGCCGGAAAGATGTTGTGCCTGCGTTCTAGGTTGGTGAGCCACTCGGTACTGATGTAGTTGCTCCCCAGAGCCTCGTAAATAGTGGTGAAATTCCGGAGGGTTTCCTCGATTTGGGTTTTTGCGTATTCCTCCCGGTCCTGGTTGTAGAGCATCTTCGTCCAATCCGAAGCCTGCCCCAAGAGAATTTCCCTCGCCGCCTGATTCAACGCCCGTTCTTTCAAACCCGTTTCGTCCGGGAAACGTTCGGCAATTTCGGTCATCCGCTCTATGGAACGAACCGTATGCCGATAAATCCAATCGTTAGAGGCGTCAAGCCACGTCTGCGCATACCCATTGCGCCCCCCGGAAGAAAAACAGGGAATCGAAGTCTGCACCTGGGAAATGTCCTGTTTGTAAAGGTACTCCGCCGGGGTCATAAACTGAATCTCCGGGCGTTTTGCCCCTTCCCGAAACAGAGTCTCCAAAAACTGAGTCCCTTCATACCAGAGCCGGCCGAAAGCATCCGCGTTGTACGCGCAGAGGCTTATCGGCGTTTCCGCCATATACTGGGAAGCCTCGGAAAGCCGCTCGATTCGGGCGTCAAGAAAGGCCTGGGCCTGTTTTATAACCTGTTCCGACGCGGCTTGGGGTTCATAGGGTTGGCGATCCATACTTTTATATTTATAGCCGGTTTGGGTGCGTTTTCCGCCGGCGTCCAAAAAGGGTTTTATCATATCCGCGGAAAGCTCATAGCCTGCGTCGGCGTCGTTGTCCCGGTATACCGAATGATACGAAAAACCTCGTTCCTTATCCGCAATATCTTGATACCCATAGTGGTCCCGAGCAAAAACAAAAATCCCCTGGGGCGTTCGGACCGGATAAAAACTGCCCTTGACCGCGGGAGGATCGCCCAAAATAAGCGCATGGGTGTTGACCACCGTATAGCCGAAGTTGTACGCCCGTAAACAGCGTTCCAGTTCTGGGGTCCAGCCAAGTTCGGGAAGCCAAAAGCCCTGGGGATGCCGGCCGAAATGGGAACGATACGAAGCCAGGGCGACTTCAAACTGGGCTTGAATCGCCTCGGGACTTGAAACGTAAAAGGGCAGAAAGCCGTAGGTCGCCGCGGTAGTGAGCAGTTCGATTTTGCCTTTCCGCTGGTAATATTCGAATATTTTGAGAATATTCTTTTCACAACGTTTCTCGAAAAAGAGGCGCCGTTCCGCTATTTCGTTGTAAAAGCCTTCGGCCAGACTGTGGAGAGCCGTACCCGCTGTGCGCTTGAGTTCCTGCGCGCCGAAGGCAAGCTGAGTTTCGGTATACCCGGTATACTGGCCGATGAGGCTTTCGTCTTTGAGCATTTGGCAGAGAGTCGGAGAAAGGGCCAGCCCCAGCCGAAAGGGAACCCGATCCCGCTCAAGCCGGTCCAGCGCGGCCAGTAAGGGCAGATAGGTCTCCGAAAGGCTTTCAAAAAACCGGCGTTCCTCCCGGTTCCGGGACCCGTCCGGAGAACGGATGAACGGCGTATGCGCGTTCAAAGTAAGGGCGATGACAGAAGGTTTCATAGTTTTGTCCGAGAAGGGCGGTCGATATTGCGGATGACTTGCAGATCCTCCGCGCCGGAGAGCTGAACCAACGGATTGTCATACCGAGCCTCCGGAGAGGGTCTGCGGGGCGGCGCGTAAAGAGCCGGTAAGGTGAATCCCCGGGATGATGCGAGAACCCTTTCCCCGGCATTTCTTAGGGCGCAGAGTTCCACCCGGAATCGTCCGCCTTCCGGAGGGAAGCCGATATACCAGGCCCCATCTTCCGGTTCTATCGAGATGGTGAAGAATTCGTCTTTCTTGAGGGTTTTGGCGTCCGGCAGAGGGACGACTTTGAGACGGTAGCCGCCGAAGTCCGGGGCTTTTTCGTGCTGTTCTTTATCCGCATTCTTGATCTCCCAAAAGGTGAAGACCCAAAGCGGATCCCGAATGAGAACTTCGATAAAGGTAATGTTATACTGTTTCGGCAACGGGACCGGCTCGGGAATATCGGTTTCGATCAGAGCGTTTTCCTCCTTATTCGCTCCGGTCCACCGGTTTATACCCTCTGAGTCGAGGTCCAAAAGTTCTGCTATAATAAAGAGCCGCTCCAGATCTTGCGGGATTTCGATTCCGAACCGATCAGCGAGCCAGATAAGTTCTTGAGTCGCCAAACCTTCCAAATAGGATCGGTCCAATGAGGGGTTCTTATAAAGCACATCAGTCATATTTATACATGATGGGGAAAAATAAAAATATGAGTCAAGCCCCTCTGAAAAAATATTCATACTAAATCCCAGTTAAACCGAAAAACTAAACTTTATTCATATTTTTAAAAAAATCCGAAGATGCCCAGGCTCTCCGGCCCTATCTTGTCAATGAAGAGGCTTCCGGGTATAGTAGAACAATGGATTTGTTCGATCATCTGCAGGTCCTCACCGAAGGGTATCTTACCCGCAGACGGAGGCTCCGGCGGATTAAAAAGGAAAAACAAAAAGCCAAAAATCCGGTTATCGACTGGATCGAGGCCTTTATATGGGCGGCCGGAGTGGTGCTTCTCATCAATCAATACCTTTTTCAGGCCTATGAGATTCCTTCAGGTTCTATGATTGACACCCTGCTTATTGGGGACCGGGTTTTTGTCAACAAGATTATCTACGGTCCTGAACTCCTGCCCGGAGTCGGAAAATTGCCCGGACTGATCAAGCCCAAACGCAACGATGTTATCATCTTTGAAAATCCCTCGTATACCTCGAAAGGACCGGCTTTCGATATTGCCCAGCGGATTATCTATATGCTGACCCTCTCGATGGTGGACATCGACCGGGACGAAGACGGCGAACCAAAAGCGCATTTCCTCATCAAACGCGCCGTAGGCTGGGGAGGAGATCGCTTTATCCAAGAAAAGGGAGAGCTGAAGATCCGATTCCCCGGCGAAACCCGATGGATCCCGGAACGAGAATTTAATGCCGGACGAAAATTTTCTCATCGGATTTCCCGTTTGGTGGACGCCAAGGGCTACACAGCTTTAGAAGCCGCGGGAAAGGTGGCGGCTTATCAGGAGCTGGGCCTTGACCCCCCGGCAGGCCTGTTGAACGCCGCTTCTCCGGTGCGGACCCTGCGGCATTTTGATCAGCTGGCCTACGACAAAGCCCGTTTTGAGACTCTTCGGAGCTTGGACCCCCAGAATGAGCGGTATCGTATGCTGTATCATCGGGATATTGTGCAGGGCTGGTACGTGCCGGAGGGCCGAATTTTACCCTTGGGGGATAATCGGGACAATTCCCGGGACGGCCGGTCCTTTGGTCCCATCCGAGGAGGAAAGGTTTTAGGCCAAGGTTCGCTCATCTATTGGCCCCTCGGACGGATCGGTCCTATTCGGTAAAAGAGCAGAGGAAACAATGGCAAAAACGCGCAAATTTTCAACCTTTAAAGAGCAGAAGTATAAACGTCATCAGATTCGGTGGATTTTGCTTGGTTTTTTGGTGTTTTACGTGCTGTACAGTTTTTTTACGGAGTTTATTCTCTCTACTTGGGTCTTGGAGAACGATACCATGCAACCCAACCTGCGTTCCGGGGATAGGTTTATCTGTTCGTCCTACACCTTTTTCCGGCTTCTGCCTGATTTTTCATGGCTGAATGCCGCGCCTCCGTTGCGCCGGGGAAATGTGGTGGTGGTGGATATGGCTTTGAAGGAGCCTCCCGGATTAGCCAAGTCCCTGCTGGACGGCGGGGCCCGGTTTTTTACCTTTCAGCGGTTGAGCTTTGGGGATCGGGGGGGGCAGGCCTATATGAAACGGGTTATCGGCCTCCCCGGGGATGAAATTACGATGATCAACTATGTGTTTCGGGTGAAGCCTCGGGATGGGACCTATTCTTTTACGGAATTTGAATTGTGGGAAAAGCCTTATGACGTGACCATTCCCGGACAAGCTCCGGCGTTATGGGATGGTTCTCTGCCCTTTTCGGGCAACATCGAGCCATTTATTTTAGGCGATGGCGAATGTTTCGTGGTTTCCGACGACCGAAGCAACACAAACGATTCTCGCACCTGGGGACCGGTGCCGCTGGATTATGTTGTTGGAAAAGCTTTGTTTCGCTATTGGCCTGTGACTCGCCTCGGCGCGCCCTAGGCTTGCAGAACTCAACCCGCTCGGCAGACTAGGGAAATTGCCGGCCCGTCATCCTGTTCATAGGGACTCCGGTCTGATACTCGCTCCAAGCTGTCCTATAAGCCCTAAACGCTTCCTGCCGGAAGCGAGGTTTATCCATCGGCGCGAATTTATTCAAGGGTGAAACGGTAAATAGTTTTGCCTTCTCGGTTAATCATATAAAAGTCGAGGCTGTCAGGAGAAACGGAAACTATCGAAAATCCGGGACTGGAATCGCA
>JAIRPY010000110.1 GCA_031256905.1 Spirochaetaceae bacterium | reverse complement strand
TCTAGGACGCAAAAGTTCCACAACTCGAAGCTGAACTTCTTTTTTGTCTTTTTTACGAAGTCCAGAAAGGCTTGCTTGAACCGAGGCTCCTGTAAATCATAGTTGCCTCGGTTGATCTCAGATGTAACGTGATACGTCGCGCCGTCTATAAGTATTCTTAAGGGTCTCATAAATCCCTATAAGGCATCAATACGCTTCCTGCTTCACTTTTTCTTTTAGCACTTTTTCTTTTAGTGTCTGGCACTTTTTTAGTGCCAGACATATTTTTGATTCCCTCGATGTCTGGCCCTGAAGTCGAAGCCGCCAAGGGTCGACGTTTTGGTACTTGACGAGAGTCCGGCGGTTCTTTACTATTTTTTTATGAAAGTGGATGAACTTCGTTCAAAATATATAGAATTTTTTAAATGCAAAGACCATGTTCAGATTCAGGGCAAGTCTCTGTTTCCCGATAATGATCCGACGGTGTTGTTTACCACTGCGGGAATGCATCCCTTGGTCCCTTATCTGTTGGGAGAAGCCCATCCTGAGGGAAGACGGCTGACCGATTACCAAAAGTGCATCCGTACCGGGGACATCGATGCCGTAGGAGACCCCGGGCACCTGACGTTTTTTGAGATGCTCGGCAACTGGTCCCTAGGGGACTATTTTAAAGAAGAGGCCATCGCTATGAGTTTTGAGTTCCTTACAGCTCCGCAATGGCTCGGCCTTCCCCTAGAGAAAATCGGGGTGACCGTGTTTGAAGGAGACGCCGCCGTCCCTCGAGACGAAGAATCTGCGGCAATCTGGAAACGCTTGGGCATCCCCGCAGACAGAATCAGCTTTCGTCCTCGGGCGGACAACTGGTGGGGTCCGGCCGGCCTATCCGGTCCCTGCGGACCGGATACGGAAATGTTCATCGATATGGGGCAAAACCCCTGCGGTCCCAATTGCGCGCCGGGCTGTTCCTGCGGGAAATGGCTCGAAATCTGGAACGATGTCTTCATGCAGTACAATAAAACCCCGGACGGGGTGTACGAACCCCTCGCTCGGAAGTGTGTGGATACCGGTATGGGCATTGAACGAACCGTTACGATTTTGAACGGCAAAAAGTCGGTGTATGACACCGAGGTGTTCGAGCCGATTATCCGGGGGATCGAAGCCATCTCAGGAGCTTGTAGGTACGGCGAAGACCCTGAAAAAGACCGGTCCTTACGCATCATTGCGGATCACATCCGGGCTGGGACTTTTATTTTGGGGGACCCGAAAGCTGTAAGTCCGTCTAATGGGGGAGCAGGCTATGTTTTGCGCCGGCTTATCCGGCGGGCTGTGCGGCATGGGCGGAAGTTGGGAGTTTCCGGGACCTTGCTTTCTCCGATTGCCCGGATCATTATAGCTCAGATGCAGGGAGCGTATCCGGAATTAACCGAAAACGCCTCCCGGATTCTCATCGACCTTGATCAGGAGGAGCGGAAATTCATGGAAACTCTGCAAAAAGGAGAGCAGGAATTTGAAAAACTTCTGCCGAATCTCCTCAAGGATCCGGGTAAAATTATATCGGGCCGGCTGGCTTTTAAACTTTACGATACGTACGGTTTTCCGATTGAGCTTACCGAAGAACTCGCCATGGAACAAGGGATGACGGTAAACCGCCTGGAATTCGAGGAAGCTTTCAAAAAACATCAAGACCTTTCCCGGGCGGGAAGCGAACAGCTTTTCAAGGGGGGCCTCGCCGATCAGGGGGAGAGGTCGGTGAAATATCACACCGCGACTCACCTTTTGCACAAGGCGTTACGTATGGTTTTGGGGGATCACGCGGCCCAGAAAGGCTCGAACATCACCGCGGACCGGATGCGCTTCGACTTTTCTCACCCTGCCCCCATGACCGAAGAGGAAATAAATTTGGTTCAGGCTATTGTGAATGAGCAGATTCAGCGGGATTTGCCGGTATCCCTGGAGATAATGTCCTTAGAGGACGCCAAAGCCGCCGGCGCCATCGCTCTCTTCGGGGAAAAATACGAATCCCAAGTCAAAGTCTACTCCATCGGAGATTTTTCCAAAGAAGTCTGCGGAGGCCCTCATGTCGAGCGTACCGGAGACTTGGGAATTTTTTCCATCCAAAAAGAACAATCTTCTTCCGCCGGAATCCGCCGAATCCGAGCAGTTTTAAAATAAAACGGAAGAAAAGTTTTTAAACGTAAAGAAAAAACCGATTTTAAGAAACAAAAAAGGGTAATACCGTGCTATAATAGTAACCTTGCAAGGATATGTATCTTTAGAGGTAAAGAGGGATGATATGAAACGATTAGTAAGTATACTGATATGCGCCATAATCGGCGGAGCGGGTTTTGCCCAAACAGATTTACAGCCCGCCGCTATCGTGCGGCTCACCAAAAGCGAGCCGATCACGGTAAAACAACTGCGGACCGAAGTCGAATTGATGGAAAAACAGGCGGGCCGAACCTTAACCGTCCCGGACCGCCGGCAAATACTGGACGTAATGATCAACGAACGGCTCGCCATCCAAGCCGCGGAACGGGATAAAATCACCGTCTCGGAAGCCGAAATGAACCAGCAAATTCAACAGCTCAAGGCGATTCTCCAGCAACAGTTGGGACGGCCCCCGACAGACTCGGAATTCGCCGGAGCCGTGCGGAACGAAACAGGCCTCGAAGTGCCGGCTTTCCGGGAACAACTCCGGCGGCAAATGATAGTCCAGAAATACCTCCAGTTCAAAAAGGGCAACGTTCTGAGTTCCTTCAAAAACCCCACCGAAGCGGACATCGTCAGCGCCTATAACCTCGCCAAGTCCCAGTTCGTCCGTCCGGAATCGGTACGGTTTTCCATGATTCAAGTGCCTTTCGGAACAGACCGAACCAAGTCCCGGGCCCTCGCAAACCGTTTGATTCAAGACATCGGCTCTAATCCCGCGAAATTCGACGAAGCCGTCGTCAAAGGCCAGGCTCCCAACGCCGGCTACCAAGCCGGAGACGGGGGCTACCTCCCCCGAAACGCTCAAGCCCAGCAAATCGTGGGGGCGGAGTTCATGACCATCGCTTTTGCCCTGAAACAAGGGGAAGTATCGAAACTCATCGAAGGGGTCAGCGGATTCCAAATCATCAAAGTCACCGAAACCCACGCCCAGCAAAACCTCGGACTAGACGACATCTTCCAGCTCGGAAGCCGCATGACCGTACGGGATTACATCGGCAATATGCTCTTTCAGCAACAACAGCAGGAAGTCCTCAAAAAGGCTTCCGACGAACTCATAACTGAACTGCGCCGGGGGAACACCTTTCAGATTATGGAACAAAATCTCAACTGGTAACGGGTAAAAAATGGCGTCACGGAGAAAAGGACGAATTTTAGCGTTTCAAACGCTTTATTCTTGGGAAGTCAGCCGAAGGGCCGCAGGAGATGTGCTGAATTTATCCTGGCTGGAAAAGGAAAAACAGGAAGCCTTCAGCCCGGATATCGCGGATTTTTCCCGGCTCTTAGCCGAGGGAACTATCGAAAACATCCAAGCCGTGGACGCCATGATTCGGTCCCACTTGGTGCGATGGGATTTTTCCCGGCTCAAGCGGGTCGATTTGGCGGTCCTGCGAATCAGCGTCTACACGCTTATGTATCAGCAGGATATTCATCCCTCGATTGTCATCCAAGAAGCCATCGAGATATGCAACGAATTCGGCACCGACGAATCCTACCGCTTTGTGAACGGCGTACTTGACAGCATCCGAAAAACGATTCAAGAAAAGAGGTAATTGTGGAAAAGAAAACCGAAAAAAAACCCTCCCCTTTGTTTCCGATATGTATGTGCCTTCTGTTTCTTATCCTCATCGGATGCGGAGTCTTTTTCATCATCCTTAAAGGAAAAAACCCCTTCTCCCAGGCCTGGGACGGGGAAGCTTTTTATCGGGAACTGTCCGAATTCGACGCCCGGCTGGTAAAATCAGAAAATTTTGAAAAACCCGAAATCCTCAACCGGGCCCTCGATAAACTTGAACGCAAAGCTTTGAGCGCGGAGTCTCATTTATCGGTTCTCAAGCGGCGCAGACTTCTCGCGCACCAGGACCCCCGGTTCATTCCGGCCTACCAAAGAGCCGCGCAGGCCGCCGCCGACGCTCTGCCGTCCGCGGAAGCTCTAGCCGCAGTCGCGGTGGAAGCCCTCCTCCTGGGAAATCCCTCCGACGAAGCCGGCCGTACAAATATCAGAACCTACGGCGCCCGCATAACCGAACCGGACCTGCAAGCCTTGGTTTTGGGGCTGTACATCATACTGGGAGATTTTCAGGACCCGGCAAAGGCGTTCAAAATTCCCAATAAAGAAACCCTCTTTTCCGCCCCTCTGCCGGAAACCGATTTCGCAGGCCCCGCCAAGCATTTTCCTCTCGCTCTGGACGTCCTGCTTTTGCAGATTATGGCCGGGGATACCCCGGGAGCGTTAGGCCGAATTAACACATTCCTGCATAATACGGAGCTTATGGATCAGAATCCGGAATTATCCCTTCTGGTTGCGGAATTTTTCTACGATTTTGACGCTCCTATCCGGGCGGCGGAAATTTTTTCCCGCTTTTCCGACGCCCGAAGTTTGGCGCGCCAAGCCGATGCCCTCTGGATTTCCGGTTTTGCGTCCGGGTCCCGGAATATCTGGAATTTATTGCTCTCCCCGGAACGGTCCGGGGAAATCGCCGATACCGGCATAATTTCCAGAACTCTGTACAACCTCGCGGCCAGCACCGAAAATATAGAAGAAAGACGGACCAACCTGCGTACCTTTATGGAAGCCGGGACTCAACGGGATGAATATTACGTCTATGGGCTTATATATTACAGCCGTTTGTTGGATACCCTTCAGGGAATCCGGACCCTCGAAGCCGCTCAAATCGAGTATTCCGGGTTTCTGCTGAACCTTGAATTACTCCGCCGGCGAAGTGAAATCTGGAGCATCGATCAGGCGGTAGCCGAAACGTGGCTCCTCCTCAATCAGTACCCGGAAGACCCCCGAATATACCAATGGGCGTGTTACTTTTTTGACCTTCAGCGGCGGTATGACGAAACCGCCGAGCTTATCCGGCAGGCCGGATACCGGCATATCACAGGACCCTGGATAGATTTCCACGATTCCCTCCGGCTTATTCGGGCAGGCCAGACTGAAGAAGCTCTAAAACGGCTAAAAGCCATATTTCCCCCGAATTTTATCTGGCAAATCCCCGGGAATATCGCCAGAATTAACGAAGCAAATCACGAAACCGCCGCCGCCTTAGAATATTACGAAACCGCCGCCGCCCTCGTTACAGACAAAAAATCAGCATCCCGAATTTTATTCCGAATGAGCCGCTGTTTCCGCGTCCTCGGCAAAGATCAAGAAAGTAAGTACGCTCTGGAAGAATCTATCCGATTCGACCCGGATTACCTCGACGCCCGGCTCGAACTCCAACGCCGGGAAACTCTTTAGAAAAATTAAATATTTTTTAAAAAGTATAGATCAAAATCATAAAATCGACTAGTATATCTCAAACATCAAGCATAGCATAAAGAGTTAGGATATGGTAAAAAGGAGCATTATACCGATAATGACGCTGATTTTTTGCGTCAGCGCGGTTCAGGCGGAAGACATTCTGCGGCAGACAATTATCGAAACCGCGAAACTGTACCAAGGCGTCGCATACCGGTACGGCGCGGAATCCCCAAAAGGCTTTGACTGTTCAGGCTTTGTCCGATACGTGTACCGAACCGCCGCAGGAATCGATCTGCCCCGAAGTTCCCGAAACATCTGGGCTTCCGGGCGGTCAATCCCAATAGCCGAAGCCCAGCCCGGAGACATCGTGGTCTTCGC
The DNA here is from genome assembly GCA_031256905.1 of Spirochaetaceae bacterium. GTDB lineage: Bacteria > Spirochaetota > Spirochaetia > Treponematales > Breznakiellaceae > JAITHW01. The sequence goes on along the minus strand of JAIRPY010000110.1, from coordinate 2,455 downwards.
CGCCCAAAAGGGAGGCCCCGTCGATCACGTAGCGATTTTAATGGACCGCAATTCGATCATCCATGCGGTTTCCCAAGGACCAAAAACCGGAGTTATCATCTCCCCCCTTACAGACCGCTATTTCGGTCCCCGTATCTTGGGAGTAAAAACATTCATCCTCGCCCCAACCCCGACCGAACCGGCAGAGATTGATACCGCATCAATCCCCCCAGAAGCCCCGGACCTGGCAGAAACGTAAAAAAAGTGCCAGACCCTCGATGTCTGGCACTTTTCAGACCCCGATTTTTTGCACAGATCCGCCCAGAGAAGATAAGCGGTCCACAAGATGTTCGTAGCCTCGTTCTATCTGGTATACGTTATGGATGACGCTCTTTCCTTGGGCGCACATCGCCGCAATGACCATAGCCATCCCGGCGCGCACATCCGGGCTGTGCAGTTCCGAACCGGTAAGACCGGCAGGACCGGAAATTACCGCGCGATGCGGATCGCAGAGAACAATCCTCGCGCCCATCCCAATGAGTTTATCCACAAAAAACATTCGAGATTCAAACATCTTTTCATGAATAAGAACCGTACCTTTAACCTGAGTAGCCACCACAGTAACAATGCTGGTAAGGTCCGGAGGAAAACCAGGCCATGGAGCGTCATCGATTTTGGGAATCATGCCTCCCAGATCGCAGTTGACTTGAAGACTCTGCTGTTTCGGCACATACAGAGTGTCTCCGGTATGCTCCCAGACAATGCCGAGTTTGCCGAAAGCCGTCTTAGTAGGACGCATATCCCGAACCAGCGGACCTTTAATGCAGAGTTCCCCGCGAGTCGCCGCCGCCAGCCCGATAAAGGACCCCACTTCCATAAAATCCGCCCCAATCTCAAAATCACAGCCTGAAAGTTTTTTCATCCCCTGAATACGCAGAATGTTAGAGCCAATCCCCTCGATCTTCGCGCCCATCTGAAACAGCATCCTGCACAAGTCCTGCACATGAGGTTCGCTCGCCGCATTGGCGATAATCGTATCTCCATCGGCAAGAACCGCCGCCATAATCGCGTTTTCCGTCGCAGTAACCGAAGCCTCGTCAAGAAATATATCCGCCCCGGTCAGCTTCGAGGCGGTAAAATAAAACGTTTCGTTTGTCTTAACCTCCGCCCCAAGCTCGGTGAGGGCAAGGAAATGCGTGTCCAGCCGGCGGCGGCCAATAATATCGCCCCCCGGCGGCGGCAATACCGCGGTTCCTGTTCTGGCAAGAAGGGGACCGGCAAAAAGTATGGACGCCCGAATCTTGCCGGCGTGTTCCGGGGGAATCTGGGAACTCCTGATATCCCCTGTTTTGAGACGGTACTCGTTAGAACCGAGAGCCGCCGCCTCGCCTCCCAAAGCGCGGTATATGTTTAACATCACTTGAACGTCTTCAATATCCGGGATATTCCTGAGCGTCACCGGCTCATCGGTTAAGAGAGCCGCGGCGATGCAAGGCAGAGCCGCGTTTTTGTTGCCGCTTGCCCGAATCGTCCCGCTGATGGCCTGTCCGCCCTCAATAACATACTGATTCATACCCTTACTGTATACAGAAACCCCCGAAAAGGGAAGTCCAACTTTGTTTTTTTCTCAGGTCCTCCTTTTTCCCTATCGATTTTTATAGTATCATAAGGTGTGATGACATCGTTTATGTATGCTCTCTATTTTATAGTATTCGGAGTCGGGTTTGGGGGGCTTATTTTTATTATCCGGGGCAAATCAAAACCGGTCTTTGGGTCCCTGGGGGCGCGTATTCTGGGGATATGCGCCTCCTTCTGCCTAGGAGCGGGCATCGCCGGACTGATAGGGGTCATCACTAATCATACGGGAAACGAAGGATACCTTTGGCTTTTGGGCGGAGGCGTAGTTTCAGGCCTTGGGGCAAGCGCGAAACTGCTCCGCCGGAAATCCCAAACAAGTCCGCCGCCCTTTCGAGCCGAGAAAGCGATAATCAACGCCCCAATGCCCCCTGGATTTCAGGGAACGGCTTTGGTCCGGCGATTCGGAAAAGATGTGAAAATCCCCATCCGATGCAAAAACAAAAAATTAGGGTTTATCAAAGGCGCGGAAGTCCGTATCGTCGAGTATGAAGGGGCCGTTTATTGGATCGAACCGCTCTAATTTTTTCCAGCTTGACAGAACTCAATGTCTGACCCCCCTCGGCGATTCCTTGTTCGGCGGTTTCAGCGAGAACGCTGGCGAGGAATTCGCTGGCAGACGCGAAGGGATGGAATCCTGGTTGGGAGGGGTCTAAGGTGGATTTTATGACCTTCGGCGGGTATTTTGATCTTACCGCGATAGAGAATCTCGGCGTATCTTTGGCTATACCGGCTCGTTGCCCTACAACAACGCTGACGGAGTTGACAGTATTTTATGGAACGGCATTGATCTCCGGGCGATGTATACCGGCATTGCGGGCTTGAGTCTTTCGACGCATCA
>JAIRPY010000075.1 GCA_031256905.1 Spirochaetaceae bacterium | reverse complement strand
GGTAAATCGCGATTACCTCGCTTAACGCGTGGGCTACGTGGGCCGCGGCGGTATTGCCGTCAATCATAACCATATTCTTTTCAGCCATTTTTTTTCCTTAATTAGTAAGTTGCTTTATCCTATATTCAAAAAACGATTTATGCAAGACCTCAAAACCGAGTCTTCTGATAAGCCAAGGCCCGAAAGCCCTTCCGTTTGACATCCCCGAGACGGGTAAAAAATTTCGGCTTTTTCCGGTCAAAGCGTTCCCCTTCCGCCGAGGGAAAACCCAGCAGTACCACGCCCCGGTCCGCCAATAACGCCGCCAGGTCTTCCCAATGGGCCCCCAGCCGGTCAGTCTGGGGAATAGCTTCGGGAAAAGCGGCGATAAAATCCCAGCTTTTTTCCCCCACCAAGGCGTGAAAGTCCACCGTACTGCGGATTTCCACCTTCTGCCTAAGATTATGCCGGGAGGCTTCCAAAGCAAGAATGTTTCTTCCGGCCAAGGTATACTCCCGAAGGGACCTTCCCGCCGCAAACCATACCGGAAAATGTCCCTGTCCGGGTTCATACATCAGCCCGGTCGATGCCGGCGGAAGCCGGGGACCCAGTTTGTCCGCCAGTTTCGCCCCCGCCTGGGCCGGGCCGCCGGGGGCGTCGAAATCGGCCGCGCCGTAAACCGTATCCAGGGTATACCCGATTTTTTTCATTTCGTATCTGCCGCTGTGACGATGATAGGCCGGATTCTGGGTTAAGAAACCCGGTCCTGGGCGGACTGGTTCCCTGGGGCCCTCCGAAGGACCGTACACCAAGACGGTATGACCTGGGCCGGTTTCATCTTGAATAATTTTTTCGATGCGGGAACGGAAAAAATCCGCCAAAGGATTCACCACTACGATGACAGCCCGTCCTTCGGGATTCAGAAGTCCCGAGGACCGCCGGATAAAATCTTCGAGAACCGGTTTGCCGGCTTTGGCCGGGAGATTGGAAAGAATCAGATCCCAGGGGCCATCTCCTGCGAGAAGCGGCTCGGTATGGGCGGAAAGTTTTTCCTGGGGGATGCCGTTTTGCCGGGCGTTGTATTCGGTAATCTGCCGGGCGAGTTCATCCCGATCCTGACAGCGTACCGTGCAGTCTGCGCCGGCGGCGGCGCAGATTCCGAGAACTCCCATGCCGCACCCCGCATCGAGGATCCTTTTGGGCGGGGGCCGGGTATCAAGCATTTGGGAAAAAACTTTAAGCAAGAGCCGGGACCCGGCGTCAATATCTGCGGAACTGAATAATCCTTGGGAAAGGGCGAAGTTAAAGGTCCTTCCCCGGAAAGCAAAGGAAACCCTTTTAGTTATATAGGCTTCGATTCCGGCGGGAATGGGATTCACTTACTCGTTTACCCGTTCCACGTACTCATTTGTTTCGGTATTGACGAGGATTTTTTCTCCTTGTTTGATGAACAGCGGAACTCGGACGGTTAGTCCGGTTTCGGTGACTACTGGTTTTGTTGCGCCGGAAACGGTATCCCCTTTTACGTAATTTTCACTTTCGGCAACGGTGAAAACTACTTTATAGGGTATTTTAATATCGATTACCTTCCCTTCCCAGATGGTCAATTCATAGGTTTCGTTTTCTTTGAGGTAATATTTTTTGTCCTGCATATCGGCTATGGGGACTTCGTATTGGTCGAAGGATTCATTATCCATAAAATGATAATTATCCTGGTCTGGGTACTGATATTGGCAGTTGTGGGAATCAACAGTAGCATCCTCAACTTCCGATTGGGTCATAATGGTCTGGGTCAGGATGGAGCCGTCTTTGATGCTCTTCATCTTGACCCGCGCAAACGCGCCGCCTTTGCCGGGGTTGACGAATTCCCGTTCTACTACGATATAGGGCTGTCCTTTTTGCAGAAGGCAGGTCCCTTTGGCGATATCGCCGCCTCGAATCATGTATTCCTCTCTTTGATTGGATATTTTAAATAGTATAGAAGAATCCGCCTCCTATGGCAAGGGTTTCTTTTTGTGAAGCCGTCTTGTTTTTTATTTTTGGAGGATGCCGCCCGGAGCTTTCCGGCCCGCCCAGCGGATTTCATGCCGGCCGGCTAAGCGGGGCCGTCCGGGGCTTCCTGCCGGCCTGAAACCCCGGGCCGCCCCTGGCGGGTTACCAGACTTGCGGAGGATAATCCGGAGGAGTCCGGCTACATCTTCCCCGATAGGCTTAGAAAGTTTATGGATTTTGCCTTGGTCTTGGGGATTTTCAGCTTAACAAGGATGTATGTGGAGTCGATATCGGCCCCGCTCCTGCTTCGCCTCGGTATCCGCCCAAGACGCAACCTCAGACTCCGGTAATTCCACCCCCTTCAGTATTACCTTCATATAATAATGTTGTATTTTCTATCCGAGAGGGCTTCACTTTCCTCGTCAAAATGTCGATACTTAATCAGAGATAATGTTCTTTGTGCGCTGCGCGGCGGCATCATCCTGCTCATAACCGCGGGACAGCGGGAATGTTATCTCTTCCTCTAACAAGTGATCTTTATAAGCAGGCTTTATATATTCCACTTTGGTTTTGAAATATCAATTTTTATTCTGACATGATATATTTGTTCACCGATATGAGCCGCTGAATAATAAATATTCTGTCCCAGTAATCCGGTATGTCTATCATCTGACAGAAACAAGCGGCAATCCCAAGATCAAAAGACAGTTCCATGGGATCTTCCGGTTTGCCGATATACGGACGGTACGGCGGAATTCGGTTCCGCCAGCCCTCGGTTTCCTGTTCAAATACTTTTTTTATGAGTTCCTCAAGGAATCTGCTGGGCAGACCGATTTTTTCTTAAAATATCGAGGGCGTGATTCCGGCGACAGCGTACACCCAAGTTGACAGCGCGTATACGGAATTATATTTTTCGATTTTCTGAAATAATTTCAGCAGTATATCCGAAACCGCATCGTCATAATCGGCGGGGCAAATTTTTGAAAGAGCCAATATACGGTATCAGCCGGAGATAATAGTATTCCCATAGAGCTTTACGCATTTCTTTGGCGTCCTTTTTCGCCTCGGTTATCTGCCGTATCTGTTCCGCGTCTTCCCTCATACTTTAGTATACGTTTGAGAACGAAAAACGTTAGGCTTTTTTAAAAAAATTCGGAGGCGATTAAGAAAGCGGTTTAATGGTGCAGGAATCCGGAAAATAACGTTAAGCCATCGTGAAGGGTCGCCCCCTTCACGAGAAATTAGGTTTTCATTGCCCGCATCGCGTTGAGGATGGCGATGACGAGAACCCCCACGTCGCCGAAGACCGCCGCCCACATAGTCGCTATGCCGAGCGCGCCCAG
>JAIRPY010000066.1 GCA_031256905.1 Spirochaetaceae bacterium | reverse complement strand
CCCGTCTTCTCCAGCCCCTGATCCAGCAAATCCTGCTGAAGCGCGGTCAAAAAAGCCCGGAAAATGTTGCCCGCCCCGAAATGTACCCATCGGGGCCCGGTTTTCGTCGCCTGGACCATCGCGGCCCGGTCAAACCGGGGCAGTTCAATGTCCCCCCATTGGGCAGTATTTCCCAATTCCGTACTGGTTAAGCGCATTAGAGTCCTCTCTTTTCTAAAAATATCCTAAGTATACAACTCCCCCGGGATTTTGAACACACCAAAAGAATCCGATTTTTTTATTCTAAAAACCGAAAAGAACTATAACCCCCCGGGAGGTTTATTTGTTTAAATTTTATAGGAGATTGTATGACTCTTGAGGTCCGCCATCTGAATTTTGCCCAAGGAAACCATAGGATCCTGCAGGATATTAGTTTTTCCTTAGAAACCGGCAGGTTTTTCGCGCTCCTAGGACCTAACGGCGCGGGAAAAAGTACGCTTTTCCGTTGCCTCCTCGGGCTGGAACGTCCCGAATCCGGAGAAGTTCTGCTAAACCGGGAAAGAATCGAAAAAAAAAGCCCCCAGGAACTGGCCCGGCAAATCGCGTATATTCCGCAGATCCATTATCCGACCTTCAATTATACCGTCCTAGACATGGTCCTAATGGGAACCGCGGCCCAAGGCAGAGAATGGTCCGCCCCCAATAATACCCAACGGCAAGCCGCAGAAGAGGCCCTGGAACGCCTGGGACTTGGGCCTTTGCGGCGCCGAGGGTTTCGGCACCTCAGCGGCGGAGAACAACAGTTGATCCTGATTGCCCGGGCTTTAGCTCAGAAAGCGGCTCTGCTCATCCTGGATGAACCTACGGCGAATCTGGATTACGGCAATCAGTTGCGGGTTCTCTTGCAGGTAAAAGAGCTGAATAAAGAAGGATACAGCATTCTTCTCAGTACCCATAATCCGGACCACGCTTTTCTATTTGCGGATCGAGTTCTGGCTCTCCATGACACCCGGCTGGCCGCGGAAGGCCCGCCCCCGGAGGTCCTCACTCCGAAACTCATCGCAACCCTCTACGGCATACAAGTCGAGATTCATCAAAAGGACCAGGGTCTTCCGCACTGCGTACCCGTATTGCCCGGGGCCTCAATCAGGAGATGAAGCCCACATTTCAATTTCCACGAGACAACCGGGAAACAAGCCCGCCTGAACCGCAGTACGTACCGGTCGGGGAAAGGGCATCATTTCGGTGTATACTTCGTTCATTGCTTCCCAGTGATGGGAGTCCCGCAGGAAGATCGTTGTTTTGAACACGTCATCGAAGGTACAGCCGGCGTCTGCAAGCCGGCGTCTGCAATTTTCAAGGGCGTATCGGGTTTGGGTTTTGATGTCTCCTTCGAGGATCTTTCCTTCTGCATCTTCTGCAACCTGACCGGAAAGGACGACGAGTTTCGAGCAGGCGATTTTCAGCACCTGCGAATAGGGCAGGGCGGGATCGGGTTGATCCGCGCCGGGGGGCCTTTGTTTTCCCATGGTTTCTCCTTTAGTAAAAATACCTTAAAAGGCTTGGATCGGCTACCTTTCTTTCACCTTTCTTTCATAAAAAGATTTTAAAAAAGCGAAAAAAATTGAAGCAAAAAGAAGGAAGGTTTCCTTATAGTTATAAACGGCGCAGGACATTCGCCGGATATTTTTACGGAGGCGCTATGAATAGCACTAATCTCAACTCTATTTTAATCGAGGGCAACTTGGTCCGGGATCCGATCCTGCGGTCCACCCCGAAAGGAACGCCGGTCTGTACCTTTTCCCTCGCTTCGAATCGGTTTTTCAAGCAAGATTCGGGCTTGGAAAAAGAGGTGAGCTTTTTCGATGTCGAGTCATGGTCGAAACTAGCGGAAAATTGCTACAGTCTGGGACATAAAGGCCGAGGAGTCCGGGTCGTGGGCCGGCTCAAACAGGAACGATGGGTGGGCCCCGACGGAAAACAACGCTCCCGGGTGACCATCGTCGCAGAGCATATTGAATTCCGCCCGGAATTCAAAAAAGAAGAGGACCCCTCGGCACACCATATCGCCCAAACCGAAGCGGCTCTGGCTCAAGCCCTAGGACCAGAATCAAGCCCAGTTTTCTAAAGGGCGGAAAGACGGGTTTAGTCAGACCGATAAAACCCGTCTTTCCAGTTGAACCGGCTTATGTTCGGTAGCGGCGCGGCCTTCGCAACCGCCTGCATTACTTCTTTGTAGTCTTTTTTTTTCATTCTTTTAAGGGCCACAATAAACCGCTCGAATCCCGCTTCCTGAAGAAAGGGAATTTTATCGACAATCGAAAAGGGCCTTTCCGGGGTTACTATAGAGCCGTCCCGCTCATTTTCGAGGAAAAACCTTTGCCCCCGGGAGTCGGAAAAGCCGCCGAAATCGTAGATCCCCCGGAGGTCAGCCCGAAGACGGAACAAAGCCGGATACCCAAATACCGGAATAAACGCGAATCCCCGGCGGTTCGGCTCCACGGTGCGTTCAAGGTTCTGCCGATTATTTTCTAAGGGACTGACGAAATACCGTATCCCCAAATCCGCAATAAACTTATTCGCCCAACGGTTGAATACATACAAATAGGGTCCGGCAATAAGATCCTCCTCTCCGGACCGGAAATACGAAAAATGCCCCAGGTTGTTCACCACAAAACAGCGATACCCCAGTTCCCGGAGGGCCGGAATCTCTTCCGCAAAAGTCGGTTCCATATCTTGGGGAAAATAGGGGTCCAGCACAAGAATCAGCTCCTGGGGGCTGAACGGCAAAGGCCCCGGCCGATCCCCCAGCAGATGCTCGGCCGTCTTGCGGGTGTAGTCAAGCAAAACCCGCTCGGGCCTAACCGACTGAATCATGTAAAGGTCTTCGACTTGGGAAATTTGAACATACATCCCGGGAGGAAATTTTTTCCGTTTTTTTTCGGTTTTTTCTACCGGCAAAGAAAAAACCGGCGCCGAGTCATGCCCGGGGGCATGAGAATAGGAATCAAGATTCCGGGGAAGGACCGGGTGAAAAAAAGGTTTCTTTGGGAAAAAACCGGCTTTGGACTGAATGAGGTATACCTCATCTCCGATGGAAAAACCTTCGGGAATCGAAATCCAGGTTCCTTCGGCGTCTTTTTCGAGGGCTGTTAGTTTATGAGACTGCCGTTCCGAATCGTCGGCCCTGTGGAGCCGCACCGAATCTCCTAGGGTCAGCTCTTTGCCGGCCGACGAAAAAGCGAGGAATCCCCGGTCAGGGCCCTTTACCTTGAGTATTTTTCCCAAGGGAATCCCGGTGCCCCCGCTTTGTTCCGGTTTAAGCCAGTCCGGTTTTTCGTTTTTTTTGCAGGGAAAAAAGTAAAAGGAAGTTTTCCCCCGGGCGAAGTCGCCGAGGAGGATTTTTTGCGCTTCTTCGATAGCCGCGGATTCGCCGGTTCCTCCCAGAGCGTCGAGGACCAGCCGGTACGCCGAAACTACGGTTCCCACGTAGTCCGGGCTTTTCATGCGTCCCTCGATTTTGCAGGCGTTAACTCCGGCCGAGGCCAGGGCGGGCAGATTTTCGAGGAGTTGTAAATCTCCGGGGCTGAAAAAATACCCTTGTTGGGCGGATTGATGGTAGAATCGGCGGCAGGCTTGGGTACAAAGTCCGCGATTAGCGGATTTTCCGCCGAGGTAACTTGAAAACAGGCACAATCCGGACGCGCTGACGCAGAGCGCGCCATGGACGAAGATTTCCAGCTCGGCGTTGGTGCCCATCCGAATATCCTGAATCTCCGGAAGCGAAAGTTCCCGGGCCAGCACGGTTCGGGAGATGCCGTATTTCGAGAGTAAATTCACTCCCCGGACTGAGGCTATGTTCATTTGGGTGGAGGCATGGAGTTTTATCCCGGGGAAATGCTCCCGGACCATAGCGATGACTCCGAAATCCTGCACGATCAATCCATCGGGTCCAAGCCTATCGAGGTACTTGAGGAGTTGATACATTCGGTCCGCTTCTCGTTGTTCAAAAACCGTATTAACGGTCACGTACACTTTGCGTTTCATCCGATGCAAGGCCCCCAAGGCGCCTTCAAACTGGGCGTACCCGAAATTCGCGCTCCGCATTCGGGCGTTGAAGTTTTTCAGCCCCAGATACACTGCGTCGGCTCCCGCGCCGACGGCCGCGTTAAGAGCTTCCGGCGAACCCGCAGGGGCAAGCAGTTCTAAAGATTTCATAATTTTTCTAGTATAGGCGTTAAAATATCTTCCTGCAAGTTTTTTAAGACAAGTTTTTTAAGAAAGATTTTTCTCCTGAAAAAATTTAACTTTATTAAAAAAATTTAGTTTTAAAAAGAATACTTGAATATCCGAAAAAAATATGCTACCCTCAATATTATGATAGAAAAAACCTTGATTGTGTATTATTCAAGAAGCGGAATATCCGAAAAAGTGGCGCAAACTTTGCAAGCCCAACTAGGATGCGATATGGACAAACTGGAGTATGCTGAAAAAAAACATATCTCCTTCGGAGCCGCAGTAATCGAAGCTCTGAGGAAATCCACTGCGCCGATTACCGGCGGAACTCACAAACCGGAAAACTACGGCAGAATCATCTTTATCACTCCGGTTTGGGGGTCCGGGCTGGCGACGCCCATCAGAAGCTACATGACTGAACATAAAACAGCCGTGCAATCTTACGCCCTTATCGTCACCTGCGGCGGCGGCGGACTATCGGGAACAATAAAAGACGCGGCCGCCATATTGGGAAAAGAACCATCCGCCTCCGAACAATTTCGTTCTTCTCAAGTTAATGAGGGCCATTACGGTTTGGAACAATTCGTGCAATAGACCCTATAAATCGGTTGTGTATATAGGTATAGCCGTCTTCGCGCTGTATCATATACTCTATGTCGCCGTAACTATCTATGTTGTAGGTAATCGCAGAGAACCCCGTTTCGCGGACGTGGCGGTGATACTCGGCGCGGCGGCATATCACAACAACCCCTCGCCGGTATTCAAAGAACGCATAAACCATGGACTTTGGCTGTATAAGCAGGGCTATATCAAAAAGCTGATTTTTACCGGCGGAAAAAGCCCGAACGCGCCGTTTTCCGAATCCGAAGTCGCCAAAAAATACGCGATAGCGAATCAGATTCCGGACGAAGATATTCTTATAGAAGAATATTCCAGAACGACGTACGAAAATATTCTCTACGCCGCAGATATTATAAACGCATATAATTTCAAAACCGCGCTTCTGGTGAGCGATCCTCTGCACCTTAAACGCGCGATGGTAATAGCGAAGGATAATCATTTAACGGTCTATCCTTCGCCAACGCCTACAACCCAATATAAAACTCTGCGGACTATTCTTCCGTTTTGGGTACGGGAAGTGTTGTATTATGTGCTCTATGAAATCGAAAAATACTACGGATATATACTGCTCTACGCGGTTATACTTTGGGTAGTGGTGAATAAAACAAGGAGTTTTTATGACAAAGAAAGCGTTAGTGTTTTTAGCCGAAGGGTTTGAAGAAGTAGAAGCCCTCACGCCGGTGGATTATCTGCGCCGAGCTGGAATCGAAGTGTGTACCGCCGGGATTTCCGCAAAGACCGTAGTTAAAGGCTCTCATGGCATACAAGTTACCCCGGAGGCCGTCATCGGCTCCCTTTCCAGGGAGGGGAAATTTACTTCTTCGGCCTGGGATGCAGTACTGCTTCCCGGAGGCATCCCCGGCGCGCCTAATCTTGCGGCGAGTAAAGAAGTCGGGGCCTTCCTCAAAGAAATGGCCGATACCGGAAAGCTCGTGTGCGCTATTTGCGCTTCTCCGGCGGTTGTGTTTGCTCCGTTAGGTCTTCTCAAGGGACGCCGTTTCACCTGCTTTCCCGGTCTGGAAAAAAAAGTTTCCGACGGGGTTTGGTCGGAAGATCGGGTAGTTATCGATGGAAACATCATCACCAGCAGAAGCGCGGGAACCGCCGGCGAGTGGTCTATCGCAATTATACAAACCTTGCTCGATGCGGCTTCCGCTCAAAAAATAGCTGAACAGGTATTACTCAAAGCGTAATTTTTTAAAAAGGAGAATTATGGAAGTTGAAGAAAAATCTGCAAAGACGCTTATGATCCAGGGAACCGCGTCTAATGTGGGAAAAAGTCTTATTGTTGCGGGCTTGTGCCGGATTTTCAAACAAGACGGATACCGAGTCGCGCCGTTTAAGTCCCAGAACATGGCGCTTAACTCGTATATCACGAAGGACGGGCTTGAGATGGGGCGGGCCCAGGTTGTGCAGGCTGAAGCCGCAGGCATTGAGCCTGAAACGGACATGAATCCGATTCTTCTCAAACCTACTGGAGACCGTAAATCGCAAGTGATTCTCCAAGGTGAAGTTTTCAGCGACATGAACGCCAAAAAGTATTACGCTTACAAACAGACTTTCGCTCCGAAAGTGCGGGAATCTTTCGAGCGGCTCAGAAAGAAATATGACGTAATCGTTATCGAAGGCGCAGGCAGTCCCGCGGAGATAAACCTTAGGGAAAACGACATCGTGAATATGTTTATCGCCCGGCTTGCCCGCGCGCCGGTACTGCTTGCCGCGGACATTGATCGGGGCGGAGTGTTCGCGTTTCTCGCGGGTACGCTTCAGCTTCTGACCGAAGAGGAACGGGGATTCGTCAAAGGCGTTCTTATCAACAAATTCCGGGGAGATAAATCTTTGCTGGAACCGGGGCTTCGCCAGCTTGAGGATATTATTCACAAACCGACGCTGGGAGTTATTCCGTATCTTTCCTTGGACATTGATGATGAAGACAGTCTTTCTGCGCGAATCGGCCAGGACGCTCCGGGGGCGTTATTGGACATCGCGGTATTGCGTTTTCCCCATCTGTCGAATTTCACAGATTTCACCGCGATTTCGTGTATTCCTGGGGCGGGAATCCGCTATATCGGAAATATGCGGGATCTGCGGAAAAAACCGGATATGCTGATTCTGCCGGGTACGAAAAACACGATGGCTGATCTGCTCTGGCTTCGGGAGAACGCCTTGGAAGGCGCGGTAAAAAGCCTCGCCGCAGAAGGCATCCCTATATTCGGCGTGTGCGGCGGGTATCAGATGCTTGGGCTTTCCATCGCCGACCCATACGGAGTTGAGCAGGGCGGAGAAATGCCGGGGATTGGACTTCTGCCGGTGGAAACGATTTTCGAGCGGTCTAAAACTCGCACAAGGGTTTCCGGGGCTTTTTCCGCGCTTACAGGACCTCTTAGCGGGCTGTCCGGCGCGGCCATCGAAGGTTACGAGATTCACATGGGAGTTACTTCTTCGGTCAGACCTTTACCATCCCTTACATCTGTGGAGAATAGCATCACTGGCGAGGCTTCTGACGGCGGCGTTTTTATGGAGAATGTGTACGGTTGTTATTTGCACGGTCTGTTTGACGCATCCGCGCGGGTCTTGATGGAAACGCTGTGCGCGCTTAAAGGCGTCTCTCCCCAGGCAGAGACAGTGGAACTGTTCACGGATTATAAAGAACGACAGTACGATCTTTTGGCGGAGAGTTTGCGGACGCACCTAGATATGAACGCTGTCTACTCAATTTTGGATAGAGGTATTGGATGATACATGTATATATCGGCGACGGTAAAGGCAAAACTACCAGCGCGATAGGCTTATCTGTCCGGGCTTTAGGCAGAGGGCTTGCGGTAGCGGTCGCTCAGTTTCTAAAAAGCGGCGTCACCGGCGAAGTTGCCTCTTTAGAAAAATTAGGAGCGCGGGTTATCCGATCTGAGCTTCAGTTAGGTTTTACGTTTCAGATGAACGAGGAAACGAAAACGCTCTGCCGGCAGGAACAAGCGCGTATTTTAGCGCGTCTTCGGGCTGAAAAAGCGGATGTTATGGTTCTTGATGAGGTTATCGACGCCTTGAACGCCGGTATGCTCGATGAAGCTGAACTGCGTTCGTTTTTAGAAACTTGCGAAACAGAATTTGTTTTGACCGGGCGTAATCCTCCTGCCTGGCTTGTGGAAAAAGCTGATTATGTTTCTGAAATCCGTAAAGTAAAGCATCCTTATGATCGGGGAATTCGCGCTCGCGTGGGGATAGAGAAATGAAGTATACTCTTCCTGCTGATATAGAACGGCGCAGTTTTACTATCATATCTGAGGAACTCCGCCGCCGGGGCGTTTCTGAACGCGATCCTTTGGAGGAAGCGATTCTGACCCGGATAATTCACACTACCGCTGATTTTGATTTTGCGGAAAACCTTATGTTTACGCGCTCTGCGGCAGAGATCGGCCGGTCCGTATTACAATCCGGCGCGGCGGTTATAACCGATACCAATATGGCGATGACCGGCATTAACAAGAAATTGCTGGAAAAATACGGCAGTACGGTACGATGTTTCATAGCCGATGAAGATGTGGCCCTTGCGGCAAAAGTTTGCGGAACGACCAGAGCGGCGGCGGCGGTAGACAAAGCCGCAGAGTGCGCCGGCGGGGCCTTGGTCTTTGCGGTAGGCAATGCGCCGACCGCGCTGATCCGCATCCATGAGTTAGTCCGGCAAGGTCGGCTTGCACCGAGGCTTGTTATCGCTGTTCCGGTTGGTTTCGTCAATGTGGTTGAATCCAAAGAGCTGTTTTTTGATGCGCCGTTTCCATGTATTATTGCCAAAGGGCGCAAAGGCGGAAGCGCGGTCGCCGCGGCTATTATCAACGCTCTGCTTTGTTTTTCATAAAACCCTGCAACCTAGCTTGGCCGCAGGGAAATACTTTTTCAGACCCGCTGATTTTTCATTCGGGATTTTATTTTTTCGAATTTTTATAACTGGATTTTACTTTTAAATTTTTTAAAAGACTTTACAGATATTTCCGTAGCCTTGAAAAGGATAATCGATTACGATTCTTCCTTCCGCGACATCTCCGAGGCCGCCGTAGAGGTCGGCTTTACCGTCTTCGCGCGGGACGAGGCCGCTCGTAAACGTGCAGTCCGCGAGTTCCGGTTTTTTTGCCGGCCCTGGGGGATAGGAGCTTCGGACGGCGAGAATCTTTTCGTCCAGAATCCGGTTCCGCGCCGGATCAAAAACAAAGGATATATTGATATAAACCGCCAGGCCGGACGGCGGCGTCATTGGATTGTGCGGATTCGATGAGTGTAGAAAAGCTGTCGAATCTAAAGAAAGAGTTGATGCCGAAGCCGGATCCGCGTTCTGCGGCGAATGATAGCTTTTGTGACCTATAACGCCGATATAGCCTGAATCCAATAGGTAGCATTGGTTACATCCCCCCCATTCGCCTTTACCGAAAAGACCGGGAATCACCGCGGCCGAGTCGATGCATTCCGGGCAAAGGCTGTCGAGATCGGGAATCACCGTAAAGCCTATCACGGAAGCGGAACCATACTGTTTTTCGACGTTTTCGTTTCGGGGTCGGGAAAATACCCCAATCCCTTGGGGCAGTTCCACTAACCGAATATCTTTCATGAAATCAGGACCGCTGGTAAAATAACGAAGGTCTTCCAAATCGGTTCCCCGATAAAAGCAGGTGAAAAAAGTGTAGTATTGATTGCGCCGATACCTGACATACGTTCCGCCTAAAACGAGTTCGCCTTTTATGATAGCGATAAACGGATCCTCAAGCTGGTATATCATGCTGTTTCGGGATAAAACGAAAGTATCTTTTTCGGTTTCTTCAAAAAGCCTCACCCAAGAACGGGCCCATTCATGACGTTTTTCAACTCGTCCGTAGATATATCGCCGTCCCTTCCAAGTAAAGGGTATGGAACAATTATATACATCAAAACCTTCTAGGCCTTTGAATTGAAGAAGAACGTTTTCCGATGGTTTTTGATTCTTTTCAAAGGCCGTTTTTTTTTCCGATGTGGTCATAGCATTTCTCCAGGGCCGGGAGCCGATTACAGGCTCCCTAGGTTATTATTTCCGTTTAGACGCGATATGCGCGGAAAGCTGTTTGCGATATTCCCCGAGGGCTTTATCGAGGCCTGCCGCTTTCATACGGGATAAGGCTTGGGGAAAAGCGTCGTTATACGGGAGAACTCCCGCGTAAATCGGCACAATAGACGCCCGGAACTCGGTTTGAATATTCGCCCATTCCGCTTCCACCGCAGAAGGATTAAAGAAAAAATCCGATCCCGGCGACGTTTGCGCTTTAGGATTTAAAGTGTAGAGATACTGCACTTCCATAGGTAAGGCATTCGAGTTGGGAATCATGTAATTGATGTTTCCTACCATCCAATCGGCTTGAGCGTACAAACTCTGATTACCGGCGTCTACAGACGCGATTTTAAGCCCCTTTTGGTTGAGGGTGTATTCCTGCCCTTGACGTCCGTACATGAAGAGTTTGTAATTTTCTTTATCGGCGTAAAGCCAATCTAAAAATTTAATGGCCGCTTCTGGATGTTTACTGGTAGAAGAAACGTCGTTAAGATTTTTAACAACCACAGGATATATATCCGGTTTTTCAGGATTCATTTTTACGAGAATATAATCTTCAGGTTTGATATTCGGATTATTATTTTTCCGTACATCGTCGATATAACTGTCGATGCCTCCGATAGTGAAAAACCAGTTACCGCTTCGGTATATGTTATTTCCTTGTTCCGAAGTTAGAGTCAGCACATCCGGATGAATAAGTCCAGCCTGATAAAATCGGCGCATATACTCAGCGTTTTTCTTGAATTCATCGCTTTCGATCCAGGAATCAACCGTTCCATTCTGTCTAATAAGAGCGATGGCGTCTTTGACGATAAAGGGCCATGTAGGATAGGCGCGCATTAAGGCTCCGGCTTTTCCGAAATCCGTAAATCCCCAAACCGGAAGGTATAATTTTCCTGAACCATCCCATTTAGAGGCAATCCCTTGAGCGGTACTGATTAGTTCTTCTATGCTTTTCGGAACGGCGTAGCCGAATTTATCCAGCACGTCTTTGCGGATAGAAAAACCGTCATCGTTGGAAAGTTCCGCCCATTGCGCGGGAATTCCGTAGATTCTGCCGTTGATGCGCATCGCGTCCCAAGCTCCGGAACTGATGTTTCGCTTAACATTCGGACCGTACTGGTCGAGGATATCGGTTATATCCGTGAGGCCTCCCATAGCTTGATACGCGGACATCTGAATTTGATCCTGCATGATATGATAGAGATCGAACTCGTCTCCTGTGGTGAGCATAAGATTGATTCGCTGTTGCCATACATCCCAGGGAATATAGCTGATTTCGATTTGGATGCCTTTTTCCGCGGCAAGTTTCTCGTTTACCAGAGAGATAATCTCCGTATACCGAATCGGCGGGTCTCCGGGCATGAGGTATTTCACCGGGGTCATACCGGAACTTGAACCGGCGTCTTTTTTTGAACCTCCAAACGCTCCAGCTCCAGCAAGCATAAGCGAGAAGGTTAGGAACATAATTTTTTTCATTTTTTATAAACTCCTTAAACTTGTATCATAAAAGCTTCTATACCGAAGCTCCTTATCCCTTAACGGATCCGATAGTAAGACCGGACACAAAATATTTCTGCAAATACGGATAGAACAGTACGATGGGACCTATGGTAACCAGAGCGGTAGCCATCTTAATTGACTCCGAAGGCGGAGTCTGCCCGGAAGCCGCGCTTCCCATAACGTTTTGCAGATCCCTCAGCATTTGAATCTGACTTTTAAGCCGGAGAAGCATATACTGCAAAGGATAGAGATTCTTATCTTCCACAAGCATGATAGCGTTCCAGTAATCGTTCCAATAGCCAAGCCCGTAAAACAGAGCGATAGTAGCGATAATCGGCGCGCAAAGAGGCATATACAGTTTCAGCGCGATATGAATATCGTTAGCTCCATCTATCACGGCGGATTCCCTTAGACTTACCGGAATTCCCTGCATAAAATTTTTAGTCAAAAACATATTGAAAGGATTAAAAAGTAACGAAGGAATAATCAACGCCCAAAAGTTGTTCCGTAATCCCAGCTTCGTCGAGATAAGATACCAAGGAACGATTCCCGCGCTGAACACCATCGTAATAAAGAAAAACATACTAAAACAGTTCATGTATTTATTTCTAATCGAAAGACTATAACCGGCAAAACAGGTAATGAGAACCGCTAAAAACGTGCCCGCGCCTGTCGCCGCGACCGAAAGGCCATAACTCCGCAGTACCTGAGAACCGGAACCGAAAATAAGTTTGTAAGCCCGCAAAGAAAAAGCTTTAGGTAAAAAACTATAGCCATACCTGACAATAGAAGACTCGGCCGAGATAGACACGATAAAAGCCAAGGCCATGGGAATCACGCAACAGAGCGCGAAAAAGCCTACAAATAAGTATATCAGGACATTTTCAGGGACTATTTTTCTTTTCGCCATATCTGTCTCCTTAATTTAGCAAGTTCAATACAAACTTCCTTCCGGGAATAGTTTTTGCGCCGCTTTGTTTGATCCAAAAACCATGCCAAATCCGATGAGGGACTGAAAAAGACTTATCGCCATAGCTTGCGATGGATTTCCGGTCTGCCTCAAAGCGCGGAATATATAGGTATCAATAATATCCGTACTGGAGTACAAAACGCCGTTGTCTCCAATGATAGCGTACATCATGCCGAAATCTCCGTACATGATTCTGCCGATAGAAAGAAGGGTCAGAATACATACCGTCGGGGTCAGTAACGGAATAGTAAGTCTCCCAATTTGTTGCATCCGGCTGGCTCCGTCTATTTCCGCGGCTTCGTAAATGCTTGAATCAATTCCCGTAATGGATGCAAGATAGATAACCGCGCTCATGCCCGCGCCCTTCCAAATCCGCATAATTACCAGAAGCCCGGGCCACACTTCCGGCTCCGCATACCAATTCACCGGTTTTCCTCCGAAAAAAATAAGAACTTTATTGATGACTCCATATTCCATAGAAAAAAAACCGTAAATCATATACCCAATAACCACCCAAGAAAGATAATGAGGAAAGAGCATAAAGGATTGGGCAATCCGTTTAAAAGGACGGTTTACAATCTCGTTCAGCAGAATCGCTAAGGCGACTGAACAGATCGTCGTAAAGATAAGAAAAAGCAGGTTAAGATACACCGTATTACCAATCACATTCGCCGCGGCGGAACTCTTAAAAAAGAAGGCGAAATTTTGCAGACCATTAAAGGGACTGCCGAAAACTCCCTGCCGGTAATTGAATTTCTTAAAAGCGATAACAATATAAGGATAAGAACAATATCCGTATATAAAAGTATATAACGTTGCAGGAAGGAGAAGCAGATACCGGTAAGGATGAGTAATAATATCGGTTATAAACCCTTTTCTTTTCATATCTTATTTTCATAGGAAATTTACTTGAATTTCAAGGAAAATTTACTTGATTTTTTTAGGAAAAATCCTATACTGTAATTATGAAAACCATGAAAGATATAGCCGTTCTGCTGGGTATATCCGTCAACGCCGTATCCCTCGCTCTTAACGACCGCAAAGGCGTAAGCGAGAAGACCCGCATAAAGGTGCTGGAAACCGCTAAAACTTTGGGATATCTGGATAAAAAAACGCGCTACGCCCACACCTTCGGCAATCATCATCTGGGCGTTCTGCTACAAGATATATATCGCTCTGATCTTGGCTTCTACGGAGAAGTTTTATATTCCCTTGAAAAAGAAGCTAAAAATCACTATTACGACATTTTACTGCACCATTTTAACGACGCAAATATGACTGTTCCCGACTTTATCGTAAAACGCAGAGCCGCCGGGGTAATTGTCTTGGGAAAAATTTCGGATAAAAATATATCCGCGCTCCTGCCCTTTCCCATGATTGTCATAGATCATGCGCCGCGAATGCTTAATATTAACTGCATCCGAACCGATAATATTTCCGGAGGGTTTATCGCCGCGGATTATCTCATAAGCCGGGGCTTCCACACGGTCGGTTTTTTCGGGGATCCTTCCTATTCGATTTCCGTCAGAGAACGCTATTACGGCTTCCTCGAAGCTCTCTACCGAAACGGTATCGTGGATTTTAACAAAACCGACGCTTACGTTAAAAAATATTCTCTCCTCGAAAAAGTTGAACCTTTCATTATGAATATGGACGCCGGAAGTATACGAAAAAAACTTCAGAAGAAAATACTGCCTTCAGCATTCTTTTGCAGTAACGATCAAGCGGCAGTTACTATGATACACGCTTTAGAACTGATGAATATTACCGTACCTAAGGATATATCCATTATCGGCTTCGATAACGGTATGCTCGTTGAAAAAATCAATCCCAAACTTACCAGTATAAATGTCAACCGAGAACTTATGGGCAGAAAAGCTGTTCAACGCCTTATACGTCTCATCGAAGAAGATGATACAGAAGCGGAACATACGATACTGCAAGTAGAATTAGTTGAACGAGATTCCGTAAAAATTTGACTCTTTATTTTTAAAATGCAGTTTTTCTACTCGTCTTTGATAATTATCAACGTGAAATAGCCCGTCTTCGCATCGCCCATATCGTTGACGCTTTTCCAGACCCGCTGATTTTCCATGCCGCAGTTTTCCACAACCCTCGCCGCGGCGGCAAGCCCTTGGTCTTGCAACAAAGCCCGCACTTCGGGAATCGCGCTTCCCGATTTCATCAAGACCCTCGTTCCCTTCATGCGGAGCGCGCCGGGCAAGTCAGGATACGACGCGGGAATGATGTGAAGCGGCTCCTCCCAAAGAGCCAAATCCTCCCCAAGCGCGGCCGCGGCCGCGCAAAAAGAGGTAATCCCCGGTATCGCCTGAGTCTCGTAGCCCTGTTCCGCAATAATCCGGCGCACATACCCGAACGTCGAATAGATCGAAACATCCCCCAACGTGAGAAACGCAACGCTTTTCCCGGATTTGAGGGTTTCCATAATTCGAGCCGCCGCCTTTTCCCGCCCCAGCCGCAGAACTTCCGCGTCCCGGGTCATGGGCAGGTCAAGGGGGATTATTTCCTTGTCCGCAATTTCCGGCATTGCAGTATGGGCTATCTCGAAAGCCGACTTCATCTCAGGAAAACACACCGCATCGCAGGCGGACACGATTCTCACCGCCTTCAGGGTAAGCAGTTCCGGGTCTCCGGGACCCACGCCGACGCCGTATAACACTCCTTGTTTCATAGGCTCCTCCCGCCGGACAGCATCCTGACCGCTCCCTCGGTACAGCCGAGCAAGCCTAAGCCCGAAGAAAACAAAACCGCTCCGATCTCGATAGGTTCAGAATGTATCCTGCGATCAAGCTGAGTCTGGATTCCCGCAAGAATCCGATTCAGCACATCATCCCAGCAGGCTCGGTTTCGTAAAACCGCGATTGCGCCCTCGCTGGTAGGGCAGTCAAAAAGTTGGGGCATCAATGTATCTCCTTCTTTCAGCTCCGGGCTGGTCAAAGCCGCAAAAGCCGCAAAAATCATAATCCTCGGATCTCCGTATTTTGAATGGGTATTAAAATTTCCCGTTACCAGTTTGATGAGCTTCCCGATGTGTCCCGCCACAAGAACGCGCTCAAATCCGAACGCGCAGGCCAGATCAATGGCGTCGCCGATGAAATTGCCGCACTTGATCGGCGGAGGCAGAGACGCCGCCCCTTCAAAGCCGGCAAGAAAAGCCTTCCCGTAGTTGCCCGGAGTGATCAGCGCGGTCTCTTCTCCCGCGGCCCGGCGCACCGAAAGCTCCGCGCGAATCGAGCCTATCATGGCGGTATCGCTCATCGGCTCAACAATGCCCGTGGTGCCGAGGATGGAAAGCCCTCCCGCAATGCCGAGGCGCGGGTTAAAGGTCCGCTCCGCAAGGGCTGACCCTCCCGGAATGGCGATGCAAATCCGGATGCCCCCGGTATAGCCGTGTTTGGCGCACACTTCGGCGACATTTTCCTGAATCATCCGCCGAGGGATACGGTTAATCGCGGCAGACCCAACCGGCGCGTCGAGTCCGGGCTTGGTAACCCGACCTACCCCTTCGCCCCCTTCAATAAGCGTTCCCGCAGAGTGAAACTCCGCCGAGGCGTACACCAAAATACCGTCGGTAATGTCCGGGTCGTCTCCCGCGTCTTTCCGTACCGCGCAGGCCGGAGCGGTTTCGTCCCGCCGAATATCCTCAAGGGTCAGACGCAGTTTTTTTCCCGAGGGCGTTGCGATTTCAACTTCCCCGCAGTCCTCGCCGAACAACAGCGCGGTTGCGCCCTTTGCCGCGGCCGCCGCGCAGGTTCCCGTGGTATAACCGTACCGCAACTTCTTCCCGTCTACGATTTTATA
>JAIRPY010000053.1 GCA_031256905.1 Spirochaetaceae bacterium | reverse complement strand
CCGATAACATACGAAAGCCAGTTCTGCTTTGCCTCGGACTCCTTTAACTTTTCCAACTCGTCGATAACCAGCAGAGGCAGAGCGCACAGCCGATTCATCAGCTCCGATTCAGACCCCTTGCCGGCATACGTTTCCCGAATCATAAGCCCGATTTCATACGCGGTATAAATCGCCCCGCCGGTCTGTTTCAGGATAGAAACCGCGAGATGCGTTTTTCCCGCGCCGTTTCCCCCAAGCATAACCAGCTTTCCGCCCTTGTGATTTTTCGCAAAGTCTTTCGCGATCCCAAGTACTTTGCCAGTTGAGGCGTATACGCGTTAAAAGCATCGAAATCGGTTTCCCAATACCGCCTGCCGATATTCATACTTTGATAGACCAGTATATTCCGCTGATGCCGCGCTTTCTTTTCCCGGGCCTGTTCCGCGGCTTCTTCTTCGGCTACGCATTTCGGACACCGGGCGCGCATCTTTTTCCCGTCGAGAAAATTGAGTACCATAACTTTCGCGGGGTACGAGCCGTGGATCGGACAGATACACTGTTCTTCAGGCAATACGGCAAGAGGCTCGTATGTGCTATGGTTTTGTATAACTTTCATACTTCGAGTCCTGCTAATGATTTTTTGACCGGAGTACTCCGGTAAGGCGAAGTCTGGGGCGTTTGTTTTTGGTAGCGGCTTTGGTGGCGCGTGAAGCCGCCGCCCAGCGCAAAACGGTCCGGCGTTTTGGGGATATACCGCCGCTCAAGCGCGCCGGACTGCACATCCGCAATGACGTTCTGCAAAACCCGATTGACGTCATCGCAGGTAAGCGGCGTCGAACGCCAAAACGCTTTCCATTCCGCAGGCGATTCAAGCCTCGCAAGGCTGTTGAATATGTTCCCAGGCGTGGTCTGCCATATCTTCAAAAAAAGTTTTTCAGGTTCCGAATTTTCACACACTCGCGTTTGTGACTGTGTATTTTGTTTGTTTCCTTTGTTCTGTTTACTTTGTATTTGCAGGTTTTCAGCATTGGGCAATGTTGATTTTCGGCATTGGGCGATGCTGGTTTTCAACATTGGCTTTGCCGAATTCAGGCATTGGCTTTGCGGGTTTCCGGCGGCGGGCTTTGCCGGCGTTTCCGCAGAGACGAATACAGGACGGAAGCGGCTTTCGGGAATAGACGCAGTCCCCGGCGCGCCGGCATCGGGAATATATGCAGTCCGCGGCGCGCCGGAGGGAACCGGTAAATCAGATGTCCTGCCGAAATACCGCTTCCAGTCTTCCTGAGTATGCGGATACTCATCGACGTAATAGCGGACCCGCTCCCGCGCGCCGGTCTTGCAAACGTACCCCGCTTGCATAAGCTCGCGCATCGCGGTATGAATAGCGGTCCTGCCGTCAGTCGTGTGCCGCTGGAGTTCTTTTTCGTACACATTCCAGTCCGCAGGAAGCGAAAGCATATACGCAAGAAGCCCCCTCGCGGCAAAGGATACGCCCGCATCCTGCAACATACCGTTGCTGAGAATCGTGTAGTCGTTCTCGTGTTTCCGTTTGATTATCATTCTTTTACCTTCCTGTTGAAAACGATGGTTTTGACTTTTCCCACTCGTTCAAAAGTTTTTTTATTTTGGGGAT
Source organism: Spirochaetaceae bacterium (assembly GCA_031256905.1). GTDB lineage: Bacteria > Spirochaetota > Spirochaetia > Treponematales > Breznakiellaceae > JAITHW01. The sequence continues at coordinate 27,322 of JAIRPY010000053.1, read as the reverse complement.
ACTTTTTTCTTTCGTAGAAATAAAAAGTTTTGATATAGCCCGCCGCTTCCAAACTGCAAACCCAGAATGAAATAGCCCCACGTGACACCGAATTCTTTAGCGAAAACAGGATATGGAACCCGGCATTGACCTTCTTGACCGTATTTTTCGATCAAGCCCAGGTAGAACAACTTTGTGTTTTTACTAAGCCGGTTGTCCTGCGTTATATCAAGATCGAGCATCCTTAAACCCCCAATAGAAACAAACCGGCATGAGCAGGTCGATAAACATGTCGGGAATGACCAGCAGGATCAGGCGCAGGACCTTGCCGTCTATGCCGATGGCATCGCTTAGGAAGCGGAAGGCTCCCGGATTTTCTTGGTCCGAGGCTTTACGCTTTTCAACATCCGCTTTCGCAACTTCTAAATCCGCCGACCTTTCCCGCAGAGACAGTAACTCTGTCCTGAGCGTTTCGAGACGTTTCTGCGCGTCGTCGTATTTCGCCCATGACTTCGCGCGCCAGTAGTCCGCTTCTTGCGTATCGGCGTCGATTGCAGAAAGAATATCTGTTTCTGACCGCGCGAGCAAAGACTGCTCATGTTCTATGGCTTGCCTTTCCGCGTCGAAAACCGCGGAGTCTGCGGTTAAAGCCGTTCGGTTTTTCTGCTGTTCATACGCGGTATGAAACGTGCCGAACATAGTAAAAAATACGACAAAACAGGCTAATGGCAGAATATACCATTTTTTGACGTACCCGTCGATAGTTCCCGCGGCGATGTTAAAGCCGATGAATACCGCAGTAAAGAGCAAAGCGATAAGCGTAGGCTTGCCGAGCGCGGTCCAGAGAGGAAGTTTTTGCTCAGTTCTTACCGAAATAAGGCTCTCGCCGGCCTTACTGCCCGCAAAGGCTGGTATACCCTGGAATTGCGTATGCTCATCACCATGACCAACCGCTACGAACAGCGGGATAAAATCGAGGTCATGACCGCTAACTATCCCATCTCAAAAGATATGATCGAGGATATAAAAGAACCAGAACCAGCAGAATAAACCAAAAGCCGGACAAGTATCCAAACCAGCCCGGCTTTCCCGTCCATACATTCCATCGGCTTGCCTTACGGCATCCCGGAACAGCCTGCGACTGAGGGCGCGGCTAGGGCTGGCAAGTTTTCTAGTCCCCGGGAGATCATGCTGTCGAGATTATATCACTTTCTAGGACTTTAGGGCCAGACATTTTTGTCTGGCCCTTTAGGGGAAACATTTTACGGAGAAGATACTTGACCTTCGGTTTGTTACGGCATATCTTTACCGTAATGATGGATCTATACTATGTGATACTGGTGATTCCAGCCATTCTGCTTTCTCTGTACGCTCAAATACTGGTCAAATCTACATTTGCGAAGTATTCCCGCATAAAGAGTTCCCGGAATATCAGCGGACGGGAAGTTGCGGCGTTGTTGATGCGGGCGCAATGTATTCAGGCAGTGGCGATTCAGCGGGTTTCCGGCGCACTTACCGACCACTATGATCCGGGCGCAAAAGTTCTCCGACTCTCGGAGCCGGTCTACGGCGACACCTCTATTGCGGCAATCGGCGTTGCGGCGCACGAAACCGGACACGCTATGCAACACGCTTTTTCCTACGGACCCCTCGCGCTGAGAAGCGCTCTTGTTCCAGCGGCTAATATTGGGTCAGCAGTCGGTCCATGGCTTGCCATTGGAGGCTTTTTCTTATCCATCCCGTTTTTGATCAACCTGGGGATTATTTTTTTCGGCGTGTCTGTGCTGTTTTATCTGATAACCTTGCCGGTTGAGTTTGATGCTTCATCAAGGGCCCTTGAGATTTTGCGGGCTAATCATATTTTAAACGAATCTGAACTGGAAGGAGTGAAGAAGGTTCTCTCGGCGGCGGCTTTGACGTATGTGGCCGCCGCGTTGACAGCTCTGATGAATTTTTTACGGCTGATTCTGCTTGCCCGGGATCGTCAGCGGTAAGTGTCAGCCGAAGAGCGCGGCGGCTTCGGCTAAGTCGCCGCATCGTCGCCACACTGTCGCGATAATTGCCGGAGGCGGTTCCACCAGGTCCTGGACAAACACGGAGGGAATTCCTGCGCTGTGAAGGCTTTGTAGCCCCGCCGGGGAATCTTCGAAGCCTACGCAACGGCGCGGGTTTTTGCCGAGCCGTTCTGCGGCGAGGAGGAAAATATCCGGCGCGGGTTTTCCGCGTTGGACTTCGTCGCCGAAAACCATTACGCTGAAACGTTCTCGGATGCGGGCTTTATCGAGTTTCCAAAGCGCGGTTTCTTTGCTGGTTGAGGTTGCGACGCCCAAAGGGACGCCGAGGGTGTCGAGATGATTCAGGAGGGTGAGCAGTCCGGGTCGATGGGCGATTCCTTCTTCTTCAAATTTTTTTCGGAGGATCTTTTCTAATTCTTCTCTGATTTTCTGGTAAGGGAAGTTCGGACCGTATTCTCGCATAAGGAGTTCTCTTGTAGCGGCTTCATTAATACCGATGGTTTTATACGCGACTTCTGTTTCAACCCGCCAGCCCATCAACAGAGACGCTTCAAGCCAGGTTTCGGCTATTGGCTTTTCGGTGTCCAGCATGAGTCCGTCCATATCGAACAACACCGCTTCGGGGATAAAAGGTGTTTTTCTAATCATGCTTCATAATAGCATATCGGCAATGATATACGCAAGACTCCGGGCCAGCCACTCATGCAAGTGTCGTAACGAGGGCCGGACATTAAGAAGAGACATTAAGAAGAGACATTAAGAAGAAGGCAGAGTTTCTAAAGCAATGTTGAAACGTCGTATAAGGGGATCGATTTCAGCCCGGACCCGCTTGAGAAACGAAACATCCCTGCCCAAAGGTCGCCGGGTACCGGTTCCGGCGCAATCGGGAAAATGGGACCACAGATAATCAGCTTCGTCCAGGAGTATTTCCCGAGTCCCGGGGTCGTCAGGAATCGCCCCGGTCAGGATGTCCCGGAGCGCGATCAGCATATCTCGTTCTCGGCGGAGGAAGGGAGCGGCCGATTTCGGTTTTTTTTCGGTATCCCTAAAGTCGTTCTCCGGCTTTTCTGAACTGCCTTTGCTCAAGACTTCTAAAGCTTCTTCCAAAGATAATGTCCGGGTTCCCAAGGCCAATCCCGGACCAGCAATATCCAGAAGCCGAGGCTCCGGGGCAAAAATGCGCTCAAAAACATCCCGATAGAATTGCAAGGCGGGGTTGGTCCGTACGGTCTCGCCGGATTTTGCCGTCGCCGTAAAACTTCCGTCCCGAAACGCAATATCTCCATTAAGCATACTCCTGAATCGGCTCTGCCGGTTCAGCGTTTCGGTGTGACTTGGCGTAGAACGGGCATGAAACCCATCAAGGGTGTAGGAAAAATCGAGTCCGGCGGTGACAACCATCCCTGAAGAAACCCGCAGAGCCGCGGCAACTGCGGTAAGCCCCACCGAACCCAAGGGCGGAATGACTTCAGGAAGAAGCCCGGCGGTTTTGAGCCGCCGGAAAAATCGAAGATCCGTCCACAACGTGGCAAAAAGGATCGTTTTGCCCCCCAAAAGATCCCAAAGGGCAGGCAAAGCGGAAAGATCCATCGCCAAAGGCAATTCCCAATCCCCTAAACCCAGAAAATCCCTCAAATTCCAATGCTGACTTTCCAGAGCGACCGCGAGATCCGGCTTAAGGTTCCGGGCTTTAAGAGCCGGCAAAGCGGTATCCACACAGACTATCTTGAAGGGTCTGGGTCCTGCCGGTAGGGCATCGAGGACTCGGTCTAGGGAAGGTCCTGCCCCTAAGGTTAATACCGGGGCATCCCCGAAGGCCAGGGACCCGAAGGATCTGGCTTGAGGAATACGCGCCAGGTTACGTACCGCGTTGAGGATGTAGCGTCGGCCCAGCTTCGTAAGAGTCATCGCGTTGGACCAGTCTACAGCAAAATCTTGTTGGAGCTTTTTCGCGATATCCTTGTATACCTCGGGGAATAATTGCCATCCTCCTGATAGATGGATAACCTCTACCCGACGGAACCGGCGGCTTCCCCAAGTTTTTCGTACATAATCGACCGCATTTATTTCATCGATAAGCCCTAAGGCGGGATTCCCAAGCAGGTCCTGCATTGCCTGAGTCGAAAGGTCTAAAAGCCCGGGATCAGCCTCAACGCACAGAACCGCCGAGTCCAACGGCAGGTCCCCAAGCAAAGCCGAAAGTCCATATCCGTACAGCGGAGACGGGCAAAGGTATAAGGTCCGTTCCGTCCGTGGCGCGGCGCGAACCGGACGTTCGCCCTGCGCCACGGGGTCTACCGTTGAAAGCAGGGTTTTTCCTTTGTAATAAACGGAAAATCCCCGCCGAGCGGCCTTGGATTGTTGTATATCGGTCATTGGGTTAGAATAGGGGCTGAAGGTATTTTGTATAGGACTCCTCGAAATGATTGACCAGTTTTGGGCTTTTAAGAAAATAAGAATGGATATTTGTATTCATAAACTGGCTTACTTGGACGGGATAGGCGTTTTCTCGTTCGGTTGAGTTTTTTTCGTCCTCGGTGATTTCTTCTGTGGGGTACAGAATGATGACGTTATCTCCGGCGACGAGGGGTTTTGAGAAAGTGCCAATCCGGGTGGCAAAGGCGGTTTGCCAAAAATTTTGGTTATACCCGCCGTCTCCTGCGATTTCCGCGGCGGAAAGGGTGTTGAATATTGGAGAATTGCCATAGTTGAGCGGCACAGGACCGAAGCTTTGTTTCCGCATCTGCCGTTCTTCCAGGACTGTATCGAGATCGGTTTCCTGAGCCGCGGCAATGAGGGATTCGGCTTGATCGAAAAAGTAATTTTCGATGTCCCCTCGTTCAAAGGTCATCAGGTAATCCCGGACTTTGCCTATAATCGAGGCGTCTCCGGCGGACCCGGGCCGGGGAGCTTCTTCGGCTCTGAAAAAGGCCCATCCGTCTTGTTCGTTGATGGCGACTTTGATTAGGGAACTGATTTCGGCTTTCCCCAGGGCTAGAAGCGCGTTTCGGTCCTCTTCATTAGGTACGAGAAGGGTAAACTCGTAGGCGAGTCTGATTCCTGCATCTCCGCCTTTATCCGCGTAGCCGTCTTTGGAATGGGTTCGGGCGGCGTCTTCAAAGGTGGATGTTCCGTCCTTCACGGACTCCAGGACCTGCCGGGCTTCTCTTTCACTGCTGAGGAAGGTAACTTGGGAGAGATGGGATACCGCAAAAAGGTCTTGATGAGCGTCCATGTAGGCTTGTATTTTTTCTTCCGGATAATCCCGCAGAGAAAAGGCGATCATATCAAAATTCCGTTGCGCCGCGCCCATCCTGGCGATAAAAGCGATTTCTTTGGCGGAAGTTTTGATTCCGGTTATATCGTTTCGGTAATAGTCTACCGCAATTTCCTCTTGAACCTGCCGCCATAGCGCGAGTTGGCTGGTTTTATCCATAGCCCGATAGCGCGCGCTTGAAAACACGCCGTTTTCTTGAAACTGGGGCAGTTCGGCTACGGTTTTGTCCACGACGGCTGTCGGGGTGGTGTACCCGGCCCGGTTCATTTCGTCGAGGATGGCGGTATGCACGACGGTTTCCTCGAAGGCCTGTTGCCAGATTCGCATTTCCGGCAGAGGCATCCCGGCAAGCCCTAAACTGCGGTAATAGTTCTGATAGTTCCAGGCGATATTTTCTCTGGTTTGGGCAAGATAATTTCCCGGCACATACGCGATGGGAATTCCATTATAGGACCCAAAATTGAGTTCCTGTCCCCCGCCGCCGGCCGGAACAATCGCCGGCACAAACACAAAGGCCACAATCACAATCACCAGTACCAGAAAAGTCCCTATAAACACCAGAGGATTCGCCTTAAACCGGCGAAGCAACTCGGCTTGGGGGGAATCTTTTTCCTTTTTTTCGTCTTTCTCTTTCATTTTTTTCCTTTTTCAAAAAATAGCAAAATCCATAAAGATCGTCAAGCCTCAGGTTTTCCGGTAAACCCTAAGATAATCCATGAACGAAGTAATAGAAAGAATTACCGATATAAGGAAGATAATATTTGCGGCCCGATGAAGCCCGGAAAAGATTGGAGCCGCCGCGCCCAAACGCCGCGCGCTGACCGCAAGAAGCGCGGCGACGCCGGCTATCATGTAGGCGACGGCTTTTATCTTGCCGCCCCAGCGCGCGCCCTGGACTATATTTTTTTTCATCATGAGGTTTCGCAGGAACTGAATGCCTAATTCCCGGTACAGCACCAGGAGAAGCAATCCGGCCGGCAGTATATCGTCAATCACAAAACACAAAAAATAGGTAATCCGGACCATGACATCCGCGAAAGGATCAAATAATTTGCCGAAATCGCTGACTTCTTTTCTAACTCTGGCGATTTTGCCGTCCAGCAGGTCCGTAATTTCCGACCCAATCAGCAAAACCCACAAAACCGGCACGGTCCATCCCAGGTCCGGGGAAGACTCGGGAACCCAGGTTGGAAACAAATACACCGCAAAAAAACAAGGAGCTAACAGTATCCGCAGAGCGGTTACCTTATCGGCTAACGTCATATTCCCTAGTATGCCTTCTCTCTAACCTTTGTCAATATCAACTGGGCGCTAGAGGATTCGAACCTCTGCCATCCACGGTGTAAACGTGGCGCTCTAACCAACTGAGCCAAGCGCCCCAAAACGGCGTTTTTACCGTATTTTTGAAATATATCGAAAAAAAAAAAGTTCGTCAAGGGTCGGATGGTTGAAATGAGCCGGACGAAAAGGTACTATACAAACCATGAAAACTATATTTCTTACGTATGCGAGATATAACAAAGATGCAGACCAGGCGGTAGTGAACCTGCTGAACGGATTGTCCCAGGAGGACCGCGAAAAGGATCGGGGGAGCTATTACAAAAGCGCGTCCAACCTTGCCCGGCACCTGCTGAACGGAACTCTTTTCTTCGAGGGCTTGTTTAAGCCGGCTTTGGCGGGGAACCCAAAAGCTCTGGAAGCTCTAGCTTCCAGCGAAGGGATTAAGGTCCCGGAAAAGGCCCTTACCGAAGCCCAATGGAAGACTCTGGTCCCGGCCTTTAATACCGTGGATAATTCGCTCATCGAGTTGGTTTCCGCTCTGACCGATGAGGATTTTAAAACTCCGGTGAAGGTCCCCTTCTACGGCGGCAAACCCGACGCGGTTCCCCTCTATTTTCTCCTCCAAAATCTGGAGGTCCACAACGCCCACCATCGGGGACAAATCTCCCAGATTCTGGATGAACTCAAGATCGACCACAATTTTTCGGCCATCAAAATCGAATTTCTAGGCTAACCCGCGCTTAGGGGTTTTGCCCGCGGGGGGCTATAGGCCAGCAGGTTTTCCTGCTGGCCGGCTTCTAGCGGCGGGCGTCATCGGGGTTCCGGTCCTCCGAGGATACCGTCCGAGCGGCTTCGTACAGGTCGACGTAGAGTTCTGCGGATTTTTTCCATGAGAAATTTTGCTTCATGCCTGCAACGCGCATGGTTTCAAGGTCTTTGCGCCGATTATGATACGTCGCATTAGCCCAGCCGACAGTATTATAAATTGCGGAAGGCGTTAAATCGTCAAACATGAAGCCGGTGCCTTTTCCGGTTTTTTCGTTGAAATTTTGTACGGTATCTGCCAGGCCTCCGGTGTTCCGTACAATCGGCAGGGTCCCGTAAACCAGAGAGTACATCTGATTTAGCCCGCAGGGTTCGTACCGGCTGGGCATAAGGAAAAAGTCGCTTCCGGCTTCGATGAGGTGACTTTCTTTTTCGGAATAGCCGATATGAGCTTTGAAGTTCGCGAGCCGATAGGAGAGACTTTTGATTTCGTTTTCGCACCAGGGTTCGCCGGACCCCAGCAGAACGAGCTGAACATCCATATCGTTACAGATAGACCAGGCCGATCCGTAGGCCGGGCCGAAGACTTCGCCGACGCCTTTTTGCTCTACGAGGCGGGTCACCATTCCGATAACCGGCACGTCCGGTTTTACCGGCAGGCCGAACCATTCCTGTAGGGCGGTTTTGGCTTTGGCTTTACCGGATAGATCTTTCGCGCTGTACGGCTCCGGGATGTAGGGGTCCTTCTGGGGATTCCAGAGGTCCGTATCGATGCCGTTGAGGATTCCCGTATAATCCCCGGACCGGTAGCGCAGAACGCCGTCAAGTCTGAATCCATGGGCTTGGGTTTGGGTTTCCCGGGCATAATTTGGAGAGACGGTATTGAGTTTATCCGCGGTGTAGAGTCCGGCTTTCAGCATATTCATCATATTCCAATCTTCAAAGCCCGCGCTGTAGAACACATCCCAGCCGAGGTTGGTGTGATAAAAGTTTTCTTTACTGTACACCCCCTGATAGCCCAAGTTGTGGATGGTGAGGGCCGAAACCGCTTGGGGAAAATCCCGGGGACGTTCGCCGTATTTCAGGAATACCGGAACCAGCGCGGCGGGCCAATCATGGGCGTGAAAGACATCCGGGGTCCAGCCGATTTTCCGGCAGACCTGAAATACTCCTCGGCAGAAAAAAGCGAACCGCCGGGGATTATCCAGAAAATCCGGCTCCCCGGGGACGCCGTAGATGCCGTCTCGGCCGAAAAAGCCTTCATGATCAATAAAATACACCTCTACCGGATTTTTTTTCGCGGATCCGGGCAATTCCGCGGTATATACCGCGCTCCATGCTTCGCCTCCGCTGACGGGAACGCCCATCTCGCCGGGGAGTTTCGTAAGCTCCGCCCGGTTGATGCTGTAGTACCGGGGCAGAACGACCTTGATCTCATGCCCCAGCTTCGCTAGAGCGAGAGACAAAGCGGAAACCGCATCCGCCAGGCCCCCGGTTTTTGCAAAAGGGACCGCTTCACTGGAAGCCATCAAAATTTTCATCTTTTTCCTCTTTTTTCTTAAAAATTAAAAAGAATCGACGGTGGAAAGACCGTTTTCCTGGATGATCTGCAAGCCCTTGGCGTGATCCGCCAGTTTGAAGATAACCACCGCTTTGTCCGCCTGGTTTTGCAGAGACGCGTAGAGATACTCGATGTTGACCTGGGACTTTTGAAAAACTTCCATGACCCGGGCGAGACTGCCCGGCGCGTCTTCGATTTCGACGGCCGCTACCGAGGTTTCTTTGGCGGTGAATCCGGCGGCGTTCAGGGCTTGGACCGCCCGGGGCGTATCGTCTACGATAAGCCGCAGGATGCCGAAATCCGCGGTATCCGCCACGCTGATGGCCCGCATATTGATGCCGGCCCCGGCGATAACCTTTGTCACTTCCCCAAGCCGGCCGGCGTTGTTTTCCAAGAATACGGATATTTGCTGGATCTGCATTATTTCCCTCTTTTTTAAGATTTTTCTCATTTTAAAACCTAGATTTAAAAACTAGATTTTACGTTTATCGATAACCCGCTGAGATTTGCCCAGAGACCGCTCGATGGTTTTCGGCTCCACCAGCTTTACTTTTACGCTGATCATCAGCTTGGATTTCATGACGCCTTCGATTTTGTTCCGGAGGCTTTCCAGGCCCCGGGTTTCGTCGCTGAAAAATTCTTTTTTGACCTCCACGTGCAGTTCGATCTCGTCGAGATGAGTCTGCCCCCGATCAACCACGATGAGGTAATGGGGATCCGCGCCTTCGATTTCGATGAGAATCTGCTCGATCTGGCTGGGGAAGACGTTGACTCCCCGGATAATGAGCATATCGTCGGTGCGTCCGAAGAGCCGATGCATCCGTACCGTGGTCCGTCCGCAGGAACACCGTTCTCCCAGGAGAAACGTCACATCCCGGGTGCGATACCGCAACAGGGGGGTCCCTTCTTTCGTCAGGGTCGTGAAAACCAGCTCTCCCTTTTCCCCGGCCGGCAGAACCCGGCCGGTTTCCGGATCGATGATCTCCGGGTAAAACAAATCTTCGTTGATGTGCAGGCCCTTTTGGGCTTCACATTCAAAGGCCACGCCGGGACCGATAATTTCGGTTAGGCCGTAGATGTCGTAAGCTTTCATTCCGTAGCGTTCTTCGATTTCCCGGCGCATATTTTCGCTCCAGGGCTCTGCTCCGAAACAGCCTTTATTTATAGGAAGTTTTTTGAGATCGATGCCTGTTTCTTCGGCTTCTTCGGCCATGAACAGGGCGTAGGACGGCGTACAGGTGAGAATCGTGGACTCGAAGGCCTGCATTACCCTAAGCTGACGCTGAGTATTCCCGGAAGACATGGGGATAACGTTCGCGCCGAGGGTTTTCGCGCCGTAATGCGCGCCCAGGCCCCCGGTAAAGAGCCCGTAGCCGTAGCAATTCTGGACCGTATCATTTCTGCCGGCCCCCGCGCCGGCGAGAGTCCGGGCCATGGCCTCGCCCCAGAGGTCGAGATCCTTTTTGGTATAGGCGTCCACCACCGGAACTCCGGTAGTGCCGGAAGACATATGGATTTCCTCGATTTGCGCCTTAGGGCAGGCCAGGAGGCCGTACGGAAAGGTATCCCGAAGGTCCTCCTTGGTGGTGAAAGGCAGTTTCGCTATATCCTCCAGAGACCGAAGGTCCTTCGGCGCAACGCCCAGGGCGTCCATTTTGCGCCGGTAAAAGGCCACATCCGCGTAAAGTTTTTCGGTTAGATTCTTCAGCCGGGCGAATTGCAAGTTCCGCCGGGCTTCTTCATCCATCGATTCATATTCAGGATTAAATATCATTCGTTCTTCCTTTGGGATGTAAAATTGGGATGTAAAATCCAATCTAACGGTAAAATAATATCCTGCCGTATAACTTTATATCAGTATATTCTCTTTTCTAAAAAAATCATACCCTTTTTTCAGGATCCTTGGGTTTTTTCCCTTTTTTGGGCCTCCTCCCCGGGCCCGGGGATTCCGGGGGAGGATTAGCCCCCCCGGCGGGCCGGCTTGGGGAATTAGCCGATAAAGGCTTCTTCAATCGGAGACCAGGGGCCGTTTTCGCCTTTGCTGTTTTCGTAACAGGTGGCGTAGTAGGCTGGTTTCCCCTTATCGGCTTCGGTGTGGGTTACCACATGAGTGGTTTTCCGGCTGAATTTCGTCTTAGGCAGGTCCCCGCCGGAAAGAGGCTTCTCCCGGCCCACCTGCCAGGCAAAGCGTACTCCGTAAGCGTCCCCCGGTTTGGAGGCTTGGCCCTCGTGATTGAGGGCCTTCACCCGATGCTCAAAATGGTTGAGGGTATTTTCCACCGCCGTCTCCGGCTGACTGGCCGGCGGGGCATGGGCCGTGGGCGTACTGTCTTTCAAGCGGATTCCCAAGAGTAATTTAGCCGGATCGTCCATCTTTTTATTGAACCGGATAGAAGCGTTGGCGAAATCCCGCATCGCGTCAACTGCTTCTTCCTTGGCTTCGTCCTTGGCGAGACGTTTCGCCGTGGAGTTGTCCCCTTCGTAGGCCCTGCGGGCGGCTAAAAAGCCGTTAATCTTGCCTAAAACCTCGGTAACTTCCCCGGAATCCCAAGCAAAAGCCCCGGCCTTGCCGGAATCGGCCAGAACCGTCCCCCATTTTTGGATCAAATCGATTAAATCCTGCTCCCGGCCGGGAATCCAATCATTATGCGCCATCTCGCGCCTCCTTCTTTTGAAGTGCTTTCTTTCTTTTTTAAAGTGCTTTCTTCTTATAATATACTGTTTTAGGCCCGGCGTCCAGCCGGGGCCTCCCGGAAACTTCTTGGGATGCCTCGGAAAGTTCTTGGGATGCCCCGGAAACTTCTTGGGATGTCTCAGAAAGTCTTTGGGATGTCTCGGAAAGTTCTTGGGATGCCCCGGAAAGTTCTTGGGATGCCTCAGAAAGTCTTTGGGAGGCCCCGGAAAACCGCTGGCAGAGGAGGCCCCTTTCGGCTATGATAGGGCCATGGCGATATTGGGTCCGACTTCGGTTCTTTCGATTCTTACGTTAATTTCCCGAGTCTTGGGGCTGGTCCGGGAAATGGTTAAGGCCAGTCTTCTGGGAACCAGCGCGCTTTCGGATGCTTTTTCGGTAGCTTTTATGATTCCTAATTTATTCCGCCGGCTTTTTGCGGAAGGTTCTATGGCGGTAGCTTTTATTCCTACTTTTAAGGCCTATGTCCTGGAAAAGACTTCCGAGGAGATTAAAGAATTTCTTTCGAGTATGCTTACGTTTCTCACCTTTTTTGTGACCTTGGCGGTGCTTTTGGGGATTATCTGGGCCCCCGGGATGGTGCGGATCTTTAGGATCCAGGCCTTGGATGAGACCGTTTTTTTGACCCGGCTTATGTTTCCTTTTTTGGGTTTTATTGCTCTGGCGGCCTTTTTTCAGGGGATTTTGAACAGCTTCGGGATCTTTAGGCCGGCCGGGTTTGCCCCGATAGTCCTCAATCTGGCGATAATCGGGGGGGTCTATCTTCTCGGTCCCTTCATGGCGAATCCTGCCCGGGCTATGGCCCTGGGAGTTCTGATCGGAGGCTTTCTTTCCGGGGGAGTTCAATTTCCCTTCCTCCTGAAGCTCCTCAAGAAGAAAGGCTGGGCCTTTTTTTTCGTGAATCTGAAACGCGCTTTCACCAATCCCGGGGTTAAAACCGTGGTGGGCCTCATTATTCCGACCATAGTCGGCATGGCGGCTTATCAGCTTAACGATTTGGTTTCCACGGCCTTGGCCGGCCAGGCCGGAGAAGGAGTGGTTTCGAGTCTCCAATATTCTCTGCGGCTCCAGGAATTAATTTTAGGGGTCTTTGCGGTATCCATCGGCACGGTCCTGCTTCCGGATTTGGCGGGATCCGCGAAATCCGGCCAATGGGAGGTCTACAGCCGTCAGCTTGGAGAGGCCCTGAACCGCATCGCCCTCATCACCATACCGATAACGTTTTTTTCCCTCGTCCAGGGGGAAACTCTGATTCGGCTTTTGTTTCAGAACCGAGGTTTCGGCGAGGCCTCGGTGAAGCTGACTCTCGGGGCCTTCAGCTTTCATATCCTGGGCTTATTTTTCATCGCCCTGAACCGGATTCTCGCTCCGGCCTTTTACGCGCAAAACGATTCCCGATCCCCGGCCCTGGGCGGAATTATTTCCTTCGGAGTGAATATAGCCCTCGCGGCCCTTCTTGCAGGCCCCCTGGGGGGCCCGGGCATCGCCTTGGCCCTTTCCCTGGCCGGCCTGGTGAATACCGGGCTTCTGCTCTTTTTTCTCGGCCGGAATCCCCGGATTCAGGTAAAACAGGTCTTCCGAAAAACCTGGCGGTACACCGGCAAAGTAACGGTTATCTCCGCCGGGGCGATTCTGCCGATTCTGGGCCTCACCCCGAAACTGCTCAAACTATGGGCCGGCCCGGGAAAACTCATCCCCTACGGCCTGCCCTTGGGGGTCAACGCCCTGGTATACAGCCTCTTAGGAATCCTGATTCTCGCCTGGACGAAGGATCCTTACATCCAGGCCTTTTTCTCCTTCTTTCAATCCCGATTTTCTAAAAAAAAAGGAATTAAAAAAAGCTGAATTAAAAAAAGCTGAAAAGAAAAAATGGTTTTTTCGGCCTCCGGTGACGATATATAACTATGCAATTCTTCGTCCTGCTGGCCTGTTCTTTTCTGTGTTTTTCATGCAAGACCATGAAAGATGAAAATCCCCCGGACCTCCTGAACCCTTCCGCCCGGCTGATTTTCGAAAGGGCGGAAGCCGAAACCGTTGAATATGTCACCCTCCGGTTTACTCTGGAAGTCAAAAATCCCCGAAAGTCTCCGGCAATTCTGCGGATTCAAAACTGGGAGATCCGCATAAACGATCAGGCCCTGCGGGAAGGAACGGTCCTGGTGTTGGAAACCCCTCGGCCCCAGGTGGATGCTGAAGGAGAAGCCCAATTCCCCCTCCGGCTCGAGATGAATCTCCGGCACCTCCGGGCCCAGGAAGCCGGAACTAAAACCGAGTATACCGGGGCCCTGCAAATCCAGGCGGCCTTCGCTTTTGATTCCGGAGGTTCCGCCGCCGCTCAGGTTACGAGCGAAGCCTTCTTTCCCCGGATCCAGGAGCCGGAATTTTCCATCATATCCATCGCCGTGGGCAGAGGAGGACCCGAAGAAAAATCCAGCCCCCAAGCCAAATTCCGGCTGGGCCTCCTCATCGATAATCCCAACCTTTTTCCCCTAGAGCTGTCCGGGCTGTCTTACTCGTTTTACGGAGACGGCAATTTCTGGGCCCAGGGCGCCCACACCGAAAGCCTCCCGATTCCAGCCCAAGCTTCCGTCGAAACCTACGTGTACCTCCTAACCAATACAGCAGTGCCGAAACAACTGGCCGCGCTGCAGGCCGTCCAATACAGACTCACCGGGGAGTCCAGGATTCTCACCAATATGCAGTACCTCCCGGAATTCCGCATGGATTTCGACCTCTCCGGCGACTCCCGCCTAAAAGATTGACCCGGTCAAACGAAGTACCGCGGCTTTCCACTTCGCGCCCCGGTCAAATTCATTCAAAAACATCCCAAAAGAAGCACACCCCGGAGAAAGCACTACCGGATCCCCGGACGCCGCCCCCCGAAGAGCCGCCGCCACGGCCGGCTCCAGGGCATCAAAGGCCCCTTGAAAGGCAATTCCCCGGGCCCGTAAAAGAGGCATGAGCCGGTCCGTGCCGGTTCCAGCCAGCAGAATCAACGCTTTGGCTTTGGCGGCCCCGGAAACCAAAGGACTAAAATCCAGTTGCTTGTCCGTTCCTCCGGCCACCAATATCGGAGGCCGATCAAAGGCGGAAACCGCGGCCGCCGCGGCCTCCGGAATAGTCGAGGCCGTGTCGTTATAAAACCGAATCCCCCGAAAGGTATGAAAAAACTCCAGCCTATGCGGAAGACCCGGAAACCGCCCCAAAGACTCCCGAACAAATTCCCGAGGAATATTCAAATCCAGCAGAGCCAAAGCCCCGGCCAGAATATTCTTCTTTTGATGATACCCCGGGATTTTCAGGATTCGGGGAACCGCCTCAAAGACCTCTCCGCCCAGCCGAGCCAGCCCCGGACCTTCCGCGCCGGTAAGCCAGCCCCCGGATAAGCCCGGCGGAAGGGGGCTTTCTCCGTAACTCAAGGGCCGGGCCTTACTTTCAGCCCGGAAACTCCGCCCCCAAGAGTCATCGGAAACTACGGTAACATCCCGGGCATCCTGTCCTCTATAAATAATCCGCTTGTCCTCGACGTACGCATCCATTCCGCCGTACCGGTCAAGATGATCCGGCAGAATCCCGGTAAGTATCGCGGCCCGGGGTTTGAGCAAAGCTTCGCCGGTTTCCTTGCGCCGCCCCCGAAGATCCCCAATCTGCCAGCTCGAAAGTTCAAGAACCACATCATCTTGAGGAGTCAGATTATCCAGAAACGTAAGGGGCGATAGGGTAATATTTCCCCCCAAATACGCCCCGCCCGGCAGAATTCCAGCGGATCGGGCCGCCTGAAGAACCCAATGAACCGCAGATGCGGTAGTCGATTTTCCCTTAGAACCGGTAATAGCAGTCAGCCGGGCCGGATTGCGAGCTAAAAAAAGAGAAAGGTCCGTTTCCACCCGGCGGCACACCAAAAGATAAGGCGAATCCGGTCGGACTCCGGGGTTTTTTACAACGATGTCAGCCTCCTCGAAATCCGCCATTTCGTGCCGTCCCAACACATAGCGAATCCGAAGCCCCTCCAGCTTGCGCAAAGACGGCGCAAGCCGCTCTTCGTCCCCCAGGTCGGTTACCGTAACATCCGCGCCCCTCTCGGCAAAGTACCGGGCAGATTCCAAGCCCCCCCCATGAAGCCCCAAGCCCATAATGAGAACCCGAATCCCCGCATATTCTGATTTTTGCATATATTTCCTTTTTCCCATACCCTCAGTAATCTTTGCCCCTCAGCCGCTTTAGGAGTTACTTTTTCGGCGCAAGCATCCGTTCTAAGAGAACCTCGTTTACCGACCGGGACGCGATGAGTTCCGACATGATAAACGACGCAAGACAAACCGGCACAAGAGTCCCTAGGTGATTAATCGTGCCGCTCATCTCCAAAATTAAAAGCATCCCGGTCAAAGGCGCCTTAATTACCGCCGTAAAAAAGGCCGCAATCCCAAGAATCATGAAACTCTGCACCTGAGGGTCCTCAATAATCCCGCAAACCGCAAGGATTTTCCCTATACCGCTACCGGTTAACGCGCCGCAGGCAAGAAGCGGAAAAAACAGCCCTCCCGGAATCCCAGACCCCGCGCACAGAGCAGTAAACAGTATCTTTCCCGCAAGCAATAAGCCCATAAGCCCAGGTCCTCGATCCCGCTCAAGCAGTGAATTGATGAGTTCATACCCGCCTCCGGTAATGTCAAAGCAAAAAAGCCCCAAAGGAACCGATGCCACCAGAGGAATCAGCGGACGAAATAGAGGCGGAATATGCAGTTTTTCGTATAGATCCAAGGACCCGTAGATGCATCGCTTGAAAAGATCCCCGGAAACAGCAGATATCACGCCTAACCCAATAATCCATGGAATATAATGCACCGGCAGAGTATCGATGCGGGTAAAATCAAAAAGGGGGCCGGATTTTAGGAAATACGCGGCCGTCAAATCCGCAGTTGAAGCCGCGCTCATCACACAAAACAGAAACTGCGGCGTCAAAGGTATCCTCAATTCTTCCACTACGAATAAAATTCCGGACATCGGGGCGTTGAAAACCGCGGAAAATCCCGCCGCCGCCGCGCCGCTGATGAGCGCGTCCCGTTCCGCCTTGTCCTCCCGGGGAAACAGTACGGATACTCCTTTGCCCACATAGGACCCCATTTGCACCGCAGGACCGCACTTTCCCAGAGATAGGCCCGCCCCCAAACTCACCACGGTACAGAAAAACTTTAAAGGCAAATCTATCAGCCAGTCCATAGAACGCTGACGGAACAAGGGCGTCTTTATTTGCGGAATCCCGCCGCCTTTCACCAGAGGACGCCAAACCCCGATCCGTCCCAGCAAAAACCCCGCCAGGACCAGGGCAGTAACCCACAGACTCAGCCAGTTTGAAGATACTTCCATCAGCGCGATGTAAATATCCCGCCTCATTCTGTCGAAAAAGGTCATGCTATACCGAAATACAGCAATTACTAAACCGGTAACCAAGCCAATTACAATACTTTCCAGCAGTAAAGCGGCATAATCCCGATACCATTTTTGAATATTCACCGATCTAAAGTTACCGGTTTTTCAAGATTAGATCAATCTTGCCCTGCCTATTCTATGGCATCTCAGATATCCGCCCCAACATCACCCTCAATCATACCAAACAACTCAAATATCGAATTTTGATTATTGACAGAATTAAAAAATTCCTGTAATTTTGTATCAATAATTTGGCTTGAGGTAACGGCTGGGCTCTTCCCAGAGAGGGTGCATCTTGCTTAATTATATATAAAAAACATCAGAAACAAAATCGGATACAAAGGCCCTATCCCCAGCCCGCGCGCCCAGTATCGCTAAAGCGCGAGTCCATACCGCATCCCGATCCGCCCGCGCGCCCGCATCATCACGAGAAAATATATCCGCCACAACACTTGACTTCCCTAAAAAAATTGACAATATTAAATTAGAGGGCCGTGCGACGGGATTGGTTACTGTTGCCCCGGTAAGGGGAGAATAGGTGGGATGACCTCCACCCGACCCTCCTACTATTACCGCTTGATATATCCGTTTTATGATTTTTTGCTATAGTGTTAAGAATTCGATTTTGATCTAATACATTATTTGTTTTATAAAAGGTATTACTTCGAAAAGATTTATTTTTCTTGCCATATATGCCGGTAACTTGTAAAATATTATCGACTATTGCTTGACCGACTTTTCCAAGAGGCATTTTTACAGTGAGAATAAGCTGTCCGGGAATATTATTCTGCCACTCTATACGAGTTGTAACCATTGCATTTTTTATACGCTCTTGTAATTGCGCTTCCCGCGCTTCTTCTTTACCCGAATACATCTCACAGGCGTCACAGGCCGCGTTAAATAAGGCTTTTTGCATCACCTCGTTTTCTATGATACCCGCCCAATATTTAGTCTCAGTCTCGCTCATTATTTCTTCAGGAAGTATATCTTTCATGTTCAAGGGCTTGATCTTTTTGGTATCCGCCCCCTTAACCAGCCCGGCAGACACCGCAGGCGCAATAAAGTCCATTATTTCCCTATCAGAAACAGCCAGCCCATCAGACAACACCACCGGATTCGCAGACCCAAACGAGTGTTCCTCAGCCCACGCCCCAAGTATTTTAAAGGCGCGGGTCCACACCGCATCCTGATCCGCCCGCGCGCCAGCATCATCACGAGAAAATATATCCGCCACACTTGACTTTTCAATAGAATTTGACGATACTGAAGATAGGTCATCAAGTATCGTTCCCCCGAGCAATTGGAGCTCGGCCGGCCTGACGTATTTGGTGGCCTTACCTTTATCTACCGCTATAATGGTTCCGGCTTTTCTGTTTCTTTCTATAAATCCATTAAAATCATCTTTGCCGTAAACACTCGGTATCGATGTGATCTTTTTAAGCGTTGGATTTTGTACAACAATAACCGGTCTGCCGCTATGGTCTTTCGCATCAATTACCGTAATAAACGCTTTCGACTGAGTCTTATCCAAAGACCTTAATAGCGCAACCGGAGAAGCCAACAATTCAGATAATCGCTCAATGGTAGCCATATCCACATTGTGATTCCTAATAGCCGGGTTTGTCGATTTCTCTATTACTCGTCCTTCAAGACGTATAGTATAGTCCGGCAATCCTTTTTTCGTATATATATCCGGCACTTTACCGACATGTGATAAACTTCTTGAGTTTAGTTTCCCTGTCTTATATTGTTGTAAAACAGCCCTGTATTTTACTGCAGGATCGCTCGCTTGCGTATAGGCGTCTTGGAAGGTTTGGATTACATCGCGTTCTGCTGTTGCGCTGAGAGGCTGACCATTTAGAAACACGGTCTGCGCCCCAGCCTGGGCCTGCGTGTGGGAAAACAGCACTCTCTGGATGCCATGTACGCTTATCGTCTCCGCTATCTCTTTTCGCAAGTTCAAATTCAACGCCTCTTCCAGCTTTGCGTTATAGCCCTTGCGCGCAGTATTGCCCTTAAATATCTTGTGAAAGTAAGCGTCTATATCCGCTTTCCCGGTTACAAACTCAACCACGGCAGTCCATATATCCCGCAGAAAATCCTCAATTTCCTTCAGCATAACATGGAACCTGCTTTTCGTCTCCGCCGGGATAAATTGCGTCAAAATCTTTAGCTACATATTCAACTAAATCCCGGGCGTTATTATAGCCATTTTGTTTTAACTGCGATAGTCGGTCAGGGCGTTCCATGTGAGCCTCTCCATAGTCGCCCTTCTCTCCTTTTTCTTGTCCTCTTCTAAGCCGGATTTTTCCGTCTTTCATATCTTTAACGCCGGATATTTCTCCGAAGTCTTTAGAACCGTCTGTAGTGAGGACATACTCGCCGTCGTGCTTTACCGATGTTTCCTCTGTATGCAGGACAGTATTGCTGTCTGATTGTTGATTGTCGTCAATGTTTTCCTGCGGTTGTGCGCTGGCGTTTTCTTGCGCTGATTCTTTATAAGCGTTTTTATAATTAGCTATAGCCCATTCTCGTAAAGCCTGCGCGTTGTTAAGGTCTACTTGCGCGCCTTTGGCTACGCTTGCGGAAAGTTTTCCGGTCTCCGGGTCGGCCTTGACCCGCAAGCCGGTCTCCGGGTCTATCCAGAGTTCTGCGTCCATTTTAGGTTTCTCAGCATTTTGCGGAAGCGTCTCCCTTTCGTTAGAAAGCTCATCAGAAATATTAGACGCTTGCGTCCCTTCAGGTATCCCGATTCTTGCAATCCCGATCTGCTTTCTTCCGTATTGCTTCCCAATTCCGTTTCTTTGCCTGTTTCCGCTTGAAGCGGTTCAGCGCGTCTCTCGTCATAAGCTATCTCCTTCTGTGACTTTACCGGCAGAACCGATGATGTTTCATTTGCTGTCTATGTTTGATTATTTTTTTCGTCAGGTGTTTTTGGTAGTTTTTCGGTTTGCGGCAATCCGGCTTTTTGGGGAGTTTTCTGTACTGTTTCTGTAGATGTTGGCTTGATTTTTTCTGCTTTGGGAAGAGTTGTTTCTTGTTGAGTTTCCGGTGTGGCGGAGTATCTGCTTCCGTCTTGGGTAAGGATGACAGTTTTTTTATTATAATATTTTGAAAGATTTTGAACGAGGTCTTCCGCGTCTGCTGGGTCGAGTTTTTCTGTTGGGTTAATTTCGTATTGGTCATCGGTTTCGGTTTGGGTGAATGTTATTCTGTGGCGGAGCATAACCGCGTTTTGGTCGTTACGTTTTTCGAATATGGCTTGTTTTTGGTCTGCCTTATCTGGGTCTTCGATTACTTCTCGGAATTGCATTTCGTCGATAGCGTCATTGTCGGTGTCTGGTTCGGCGAGTTTAATTTTTTGGTTTATTTCTTTTTTGACGATCTCTTTTACGTTTTCTTTTCCGAAGGCTTGGGAAAGTTCTTTTATATCTGCTATCTTTTCTGCGATTTCGTCGGGGCTTCCTCCTTTGATAATTTCTACGTTTATGTCTTCTATGGTATTGCGTAAAGTGCGTCCTGTAAAATGGGGCATCATTCGCATGTCGCCAAATATGAGGGATAGTATTATTGCCATTGCGATCCCGGAGAAGAAACTTTCGGTTGGTTTTTCAAGGGATGCTCTGATTTGTTTCCAGTCTATAGGTTTATCTGCGTCTTGTCCTCTTGAGGATTCGAGGGTATCTAATAAGTTTTCTCTGATGCTGGCTTCGTATTCTTTGGCGGCTTTTTGGATTCCTGAGTTACCTTCGCGACCTTGCAAATATTCTTCGATGACTTCCATAGCACGTCAAGGGCGAGGGAAGCTAATTCAATTTTTTTAGTTATTGTCAAGTTTTGTTTTGCTAATTCTAGTAGATATTCTGCGTTTTTTAGATGTCTGCCTTTGCTATGAATTTTAATTTTGCGGTTTGTTGGAATATCCTTCTGCCTGTAATACTTACTGCGCCGCCGAGGGGCGCGGCACCGATAATTGCTTCGGTGAAGGCTTGCATACTTCCGGTGAGGGCGGCGTTTCTTTTGAGTATTTCTTGGTTTCAGATGCCTGCGGCGAACATATCTGCGTAGGCTAGATTAGTTTAGAGTTCCAGGTTCATAGCTTCGGTAACGACGAGTCCTGCGAGTTGTCCTGCGATAGGATTTATGAGGGAATGTGGCGAAACCTATGGCTAGGCTTTTTCCGATGAGGCGCATACTGCTTACGGTTTCGCCTAAGTATTGTACTCCTTTCCATGATGCGGCACCCTTTGATAGTTCTTCTAAGCGCGTATATTGTGCGTTTAACCAGTCGGTGTATTCTTGAACTTCTGCTTCGTTAGGGTTATTGAGTTTATACATGAAGCCGCTACATTTAGCGATTTGTTCTTGGATAGGCCTATTTCCACGCTTTTTTTAATAACCTGTCCTATGGAGTCAATACTTTTAAAACCTGGGTTTAGGGTGATACCATATTCATCCAAATGTTCTAAGGCGGTTGAAAAAGGTATTTGCGTGTCTTGAAAGTTGTTCTGCGGTTTCGGCGTAGGTCTGGAGTAGGCATCTCGTTTCTTGGTCTGGGATGGCATTAAGAAGCGATTCTATTTCTCTTGCCCGAGTTTACGAAATATTCCATTTGCGATTTTGAGAGAACTGAGTTATTTCTTTAAGAGAAGGACTTCTAGACAGTTTGCCTTCTGGGTTTTGTATTGTAGGTCTGATCGTTGAACCTGAATCAGTCAGTTTGCCAAAGACGGTCACTTTCGCTAAGGCTAAATCAGCCATTATTTTCCTTTATAACCTTCGACGTTTTTACCTCTGTCGACATTTTACCCCGGCCTACGATATTATTTATAACAACAGCGGTTTCTTTACCGGCTTTTTCTATGTGTAGATCGATTTCCGTCTTATTTTTATTTGGCTTGAAGATGTATTTGACGTCGCCTTTTTCAACATAAACTTGATTACCCTAGAGTCGTAAATCTCTAGCGTTGAATTCGTCTTTGATATTAAAACTTTCTCCGGGAACAGTATCTCTGCCATAATATTGATGGATAAAAGATAATGTTTCTCCGTAGGGTCCGCCTCCATTTTTAGATTTGATGGATTTTTTTGTAGTATCTTTAGCTTTTAATTGTTCGCCTTTGTTTAAGTTATTTAAGAGGTGTACCATAGTTTGGGCGTATGCGTCAAATTGTACTTTATCTTCATCTTTCATTCTGCCTACTTGTCCGGTGGTGATATCTTCCGAAAGTCTTTCGGCTCTGTCTAAATTTTCGTATCCTGTAGTTAAGCGGGCTAAGGCTTGCGCGTTGGGTCTTAGGGCGTCATTTTTTGCTGTCGCCCGCTGGGTCTCATCGTAAACGCTCATACCCACTAAGGTGAAATTTACCATAGCAGAAAATAATTTTTTCTTTTGATCCATGGTATGTTCTATCCATTCTTTTTGATTTCCATGGTGAGGGCTTTTACCATTTTTTTCTTGGGATTCCCACATTTGAAATGCATCGGCCCACATCATGTTATTTACTGTCGCGGTGAATTCTTTTATTTCGTCCTTATCGATTTTTCTGTTATTATTGGCATCTAACTGGTCTACTAAAGCGTTATATTCTTTTGGGTTTTCCCGTGCGAAATTTTCTATAGTTTTTAGCATATTATCTGTGGTTGAGAACATACTTTGTATTCTATCTACTCCTGCGTAGATTGCTCTTTCACCGTTTGGCGATTCGAATCGTTTTGATAATTCTTCGATTACTCTATTACGTATTATACTCATCATTTTTTGTCCTCTTATAGGGTTACCCTTTGTGTCGAGTAGAATGTTATTGCGGAGATCGGTTTCGTAATAATTTTTTTCCTGACCTTCTGGCACGACAAGGGTATTCTTGAGGTTGTCTAATAATTCATAGGGCGTCGTGCCGGTAAGTTGCAAATTATAATATTCGCAGATGCCGTCTGCGAATATTTGCGAATTGGGCGTTGTGACCTCTTAGGGTTTTGAAATTGCCTTCCCCGGTGATAACGGTAATCGTCATCAACCCCCACACCCGGACTAAGGAAAAACCCCCTCTGGTGTCCGGGATAGCCTTTGCCTGCCGAGTCCGCCCGGCCGAGGATCCCAAGGCTTCTGCGGAGGACCTGCCTTCTTCCTTCCAAACCGGCGCGGTCAAGACTTTCCAATGGCCCGAAGAAGACTACGGTAAAATCGCCGACTACGCCTGCGCTTACGAAAACGCCACCGGAAAACGCGGATCCTGGTCCAATGTTGTCAGTTTACTCATCAGCGGATGAAAAAACCGGGAGATCCGGCTTCTTTCTTGGGGCTTTTTCCGGGAAAGGTTCTTTTCTCTGCCGGTTTTTGTGTGCTATCCTCGGAGTATGACCAGTGAAGAGACCGCTACAGCCCTTGTCCAAGGCGCCGGTAAGATAATCCAGGGCAAAAAGACCTTTTTGGAACTCCTTACCGCGGGATTACTCGCCCGGGGCCATGTGTTAATTGAGGATAATCCGGGTTTGGGAAAGACGACGGTAGCAAAAACCTTCGCCCGGCTGATTTCCTCCGAGGAAGGGACCCTGGTTTTCAAGCGGATTCAATTCACTCCGGACCTTCTGCCCTATGATATTACCGGAGTCGACATTTTTGATCCGGAAAGCCATTCTTTCCGGTTCGTTCCGGGGCCCGTGCTGGCCAATATCGTCCTGGCGGATGAAATTAACCGGACTACTCCAAAGGTCCAGTCCGCGCTTTTGGAAGTCATGGCCGAAGGGCAGGTCACCATCGGTTCGGCCACGCATCATCCCCCGGAACCTTTTTTCGTCATCGCCACGGAAAATCCGATTGAAAGCGAAGGCACCTTCCCCCTGCCGGCCGCCCAGCTGGACCGGTTTATGCTCCGGCTTTCCCTGGGGTATCCTGAACGGGCGGCGGAACTGGCTATTTTAGAAGAAAATCCCGGGGAATCCGGCCTCAATCAGCTGGAGCCGGCGGTAACCCTTTCGGATTTTATCAAAGCTCAGGAAGCCGCGGGAAATGTGTTTTGCCATCGGGCCCTGAAAGAAGCGATAATCGATATAGTTCGGGATACCCGGGGGCATCCGGGTTTTATCTTAGGAGCCTCTCCCCGGGGGAGTTTGCATTTCCTGCAAGCAGTCCGGGCCCTTGCTTTAGTCCGGGGCCGGCAATTTGTCATCGATGAAGACCTCGCGGTTTTGGCTGGGCCGGTTTTGGCTCATCGGGTGAAGCCCCGGGATCCTCGGGTTCGGGGAGATTCGGGAATTCGGGAGATCTGTCTTGCGCGCCTCGCCGGTATCAAAACCCGTCTCTGAAGAAAAAATCCCCGGGGATCTTATCCCGGTCCCTACGACCCTGGGGGTTTTCATCCTGCTTATTACGATTCTCGCCTTTGCCGCCGGCCGAATCCGGAATGAAATCGCGCTTATCTTGATCGGCGGGATCTTCCAGGCCCTGCTGAGTTATTGTTTTTTCACGATTTTCATCCTTTCATGGATTCACCGGAACCTGCCCGGCTCCCTGGAAGTGAAAATCCTCAATCAACCCTCCCCGGGCACCCCGGGAGAGTATCTTTTCATAAACAAAAAAAAAGAAAAAAAGATTTTCCGAATGCCGGGGATTCTTATCCGATACGTCTTACAGCTTTCCACAAAAGACGGCCAGAGGCTTTGGCATCTGTTTGATCCGGATTTTCCGGATCCCGCCTTTCCCACAAAAAAACGAGGGGCCTACTACACCAAATACGACGAATTTTGGATCTTTGACGCCCCGGGATTTTTCAAGCTGACCCTGGGGATTCCCTATAAACCCATCCCGCGGCTCCTGGTGACCCCGAAGATCCTCGATTCAGCCCTGGGAATAACTATCCGGTCCAGCGGCGAAGGCCCGGGACAGGAACAACCTCTGCCCCAGAACGATTCTCCCCTGGATCAACGCCCCTACATTCCCGGAGACGACCCAAGACGAATAAACTGGAAACTCTACGGCCATTTAGGCGACCTATTCATCAAAAAAGGCGAACCCGAACCGCCGCCCCACACGAAACGGCTCA
Organism: Spirochaetaceae bacterium; assembly: GCA_031256905.1. Taxonomy (GTDB): domain Bacteria; phylum Spirochaetota; class Spirochaetia; order Treponematales; family Breznakiellaceae; genus JAITHW01. Next base: position 2,280 of record JAIRPY010000053.1, on the reverse strand, counting down.
TCGCGGTGGACAGTTACGCGGATCCAGCCCTCTTCACCCCGGAAAGGGCCCGGGAAAACGTGGATCTTCTCTGCGAACAGGCCTTGGCCCTCGCCGCAATCTGGATAAATCAGGGGATAGACGTCGGCATCGGCTCCTGCGAAAGTAAAAGTATAACCCGGGGAAGCCTCTTCGAGTTAGCCGGAGCTTTGGCTTATCCTTCCGCCCATGCCCTCGGGACCGAAGACGAACTGCCCCGCCCCGCCCCCCAGGAGGCCCTGGTGATTCTGGCTTTGCCCCGGCTGTCCCCAGGGTCCTCGGCTCTGGTTCGGTTGGGGCAGAACTCGGCTCAGGAAATGAACGCGCTTTTTCTCTACTCCGATTCGGCCCTGACGGGTCCCGCTCAGGCCTGCGCGGAAGCTCACAAAAGTCCAAACCTTCATGCCCAAAGCATCAATCTGACGGCTTACCCGGATTTCAAAAAAAGAGTATAGTTCATCCCCAGGAGAGAAAAATGAAACCTGTAAACGTCGTATTATTGGGGGCCGGGAGCCGGGGAACTTACGCCTACGGAGAATACGCCCGAAGGAATCCCAAGATGCTGAAAATCATAGCCGTAGCCGAACCAAATGAGGCAAAACGCAAAAATTTTCAGATCGAGCATAATCTGCCGGAGGATCGGGTATTTTCGGATTGGGAAGAAGCTTTCGCCAAAATGCCGGAGGACGCCGAAGGAGTCATCATCGCCACCCAAGATAAAATGCACGCCGGCCCCTTGTCCCAAGCCATGGCCCGAAATATGCACATCCTGTGCGAAAAACCCATCGTTCCCACCTTTGAAGAATGCCGGGATCTCGAAAAAAAATCCGGGGCCTTTACAAAGACTTTCATGATAGGCCATGTCCTGAAGTATACTTCCTTCTTTTCCAAGATATACGATCTTCTGAAAACCGGACGGATCGGGAACCTCATCGGTATAAGTCTGGCGGAACACGTGGGGCATATCCATATTTCCCATAGTTTCGTCCGGGGAAATTGGCGGAATACCGGGGAATCCTCCCCCATGATTTTAGCGAAAAGCTGTCATGATATGGATATGCTCCATTGGCTTGCCGGCGCGCCCTGCGAATCCCTCAGTTCCTTTGGGGACCTGCATTATTTCAAGCCGGAAAGGGCCCCAAAAGACGCGCCCCTCCGCTGTCTTGACGGATGCCCCCATCAATCTGAATGTCCTTATCATGTCTCCAAAATATACTTGGGAAATTATACCGGTTGGCCCGTCAACGTGATCGCCACCGACCTTTCGATGGAAGGGCGAATCAAAGCCCTTGAAACAGGACCCTACGGAAGATGCGTGTTTCATTGCGATAACGACGTGGTGGATCACCAAACCGTGTCCTTGCGATTCCGCAATGGGGTGCTTGCGCTTTTCACCATGTCGGGATTCACCATGGAAACCACCCGAAACATCGGACTCTTCGGGACCGCCGGGGAAATTACCGGAAATTTGGAAAAAGAAAGCATCACGGTAAAGGATTTTTCCTCGAAAAGCGTGGAAGAAATACGGCTTGGCGCGTCGGTAGGAGGGCATTCCGGGGGGGATCCGAACCTCATCGCCGATTTCGTCAACCTGGTCCGGAACGGAAAAGGTCACGGCCGAACCTCGGTGAAAAATTCCTTTGAAAGCCACTACATGGCCTTCGCCGCAGAACATTCCCGCTTGAACAAAGGGAAGATCGTCATAATGGAAGATTTTAAACCTATCTAGGGTATGGGCCAACAAAAAACCCATCCGGAGGGATGGGCTTTTTTGCTCCCCCGGCCGGGCTTGAACCAGCGACCCAATGGTTAACAGCCATTTGCTCTGCCGACTGAGCTACAGGGGAATATATTTAATATACCCAAGAGCAAAAATAAAGTCAAGGGGTAAATTCGTTTTTTTTAATTTTTTTTAAAAACTTTCAGGCTTTTTTATATTCTTTTTTTAAAAAAAACTTGTCAATATTTATGAATAGGTTTACAATAAATAAAACTCTGAAATAAGGAGCAAAAGGTGAGCGCGCAATTTGATTACGCCGTCATTGACGGCGTCATTACCGAATGGGGAGCCCGAGCTGGCTCAATTATCCCTATTTTGCAGGGCGTCCAGGAGAAGTACAACTACCTGCCCGCAGAAATTTTCCCCTATATCGCGAAGAAGCTGAACGTCAGCGAAGCGAGAATTTACGGGGTGGCGACGTTCTATGAGAATTTTTCTCTTCAGCCGAAGGGGAAGTTTATCATCAAGGTCTGCGACGGAAC
>JAIRPY010000022.1 GCA_031256905.1 Spirochaetaceae bacterium | reverse complement strand
ACCGGGGCGATAAAAGCCGCGGGTCTTGAGCTTGTGACGCCGGTCGCGCTTCCCAACGGCGATGACTACAAGATTACCTTTACTACCGCCAAGTCGGTTAAGAAAGGCGACCCGCTCATCACCGTAGAAAAAAAGGTTTAGATTTTTAAAATAAAAAGAAAAGCCGGTTAAGCAGAATAACGTTTTACTTTTTTCTGAACCTCCAGGAGTCCGCAGATGTTTTTAGTCTGCGGATTCTTTTTAGGCCTTTTCGGGAAAAGTTTTCCGGGAAAGGTTTGGGATTTTGCCTTTTGCCCGGTGCTTCTTCGAGGAGGACGAGCTTTAAATCCTTGCGGACGAAGCTTAAATTCGCAAGGAATTTTTTTTATCTCCTAAGAAAAAAGCTCGGGCCCGCAAGAAAAAAGTTTAAATCCTTGCGGACGAGCTTTAAATTTCCGAGGCCGAAGCTTTTTTTCTTGAGGAAAAGCCTTGATTCGGGCGGACGAATCTCCGGTTCTTACGGACGAAACGTAAATTCGCAGAGAAAAACTTTAGTTTCTTCGGGACGAGATATAAATTCTTGCGGAAAACACTAAAATCCGCCGGGAAAAACATACATTCCCTGGGAAGACCTTTTACTTCCGGCGGCATCGGCGCGGATTCCGGGAATTGACGCTGAACAAATGCGCCGGGTTTTACAAAGTATCTATCTCCACTGCGACGGCCCCGCAAAGGCCGAAATAAAAGTTTTTATTCTGAATAAAATCTTCGGCGCGAAAAACTTTATAATCGAAATAATTTGGCCCTATTCCTGGGGCGTTAGAACACTAAATAGATGGAATAGAAAACATGACAGTATTTTTCCTGCGACGCCGAAACGAAAAAGTTTAACCCGGAGGTTATCCTCGACAAGACCGGCAAACAAAGCCTTGTTTTCCACCCCGGGAAGCCCGCTCTCCCGAAATCCGCCGGCGCCGGACTTGCTATAGCCCGTAATTTCCGCTAATATAAAAAAATATGCGTAAATATTTGATTTTGGCTTTTTTATCTATGTTTTTCTATGCCGAGGCTCAGGCTCAAAGATACGTAGGTTCTGCCCAAACATATAAATCCTCCGGTTCCGGCAAAGCAGGCATCGAATTTCTGAATTTACAATGGCGGAACGCTAAAACCGAAGTAAAAGAAGCTCACGTTAATGAGTCCGTTACTCTGCGATTCCAAACTCGCAATGTCCCGGATAACGAAAGGGTAACCGCCGAAATTTGGGAACAAACCGGAGGAAAACTGCTGGATCTCATAGCCGAGCTGGAAATTCCAGTTCAGCAGAACGCCGGGTCCGCCGATTGGGTTGTCGCCCTAGACATCCACAAACAAGACGCCCATTACGCCCGGGAAATTGCCGAAAAGGGCTACACCCTTATCGATTACGTTTTTGTGCTGAAGTATAAAGATAAAACCAGTTCCAGTAAGCCCTTAGCGATTTTGTCTTGGGTGTATTTCCGTTTTTTGGACGAAAAAACCGACGAACCTATTCGGAATTCCAAGTTCCTGCTGTACTCTCCGGACGGCACAACTTCAAGCCATACCACCGACGCCGAAGGTTACGCCCGCATCACCCGTCTGCGGAAAGCCGGGCAGTATCGGGTTACCATGTAACTCCTCGGCTTGTCACGTTTATGTTCTTTCGATATACTGGGGAATATGCTTATCATTAAAATCCTATTAGGCTTTCTTGGGCTGGGCATTGTGGTGTTTGTCCATGAACTTGGGCATTTTCTGGCGGCCCGGCTGGTCGGCATCGACGTGGAGGCCTTTTCTATCGGCTGGGGTAATCCCCTTCTGAAAAGAAAAATCGGCCAAGTCGAATACCGCATCGGTATGTTCCCCATCGGGGGGTACTGCAAAATGCGGGGAGAAAACGAATTCCAAGAAGCCTACGAAAATCAAAAAAACGCCGTCCCTCCGGTGCAGGGAACGTACATGGGCGCCCGGCCCTGGCAGAGGATTTTCGTCTGTCTGGCGGGCCCCCTTTTTAACCTTATTTTCGCGGTCCTGACGTTTTCGGTTATCTGGGGAATGGGCTTTACGGTAAACACTTTGGAAAACAAAATCGTCCTGAGTTCTACCGTCAGCCCCGGAGAACGCTATCCCGCAGACGAGGCCCAGCTCCAAACCGGAGACCGCATCGTCGAAATCAACGGCAAACCTATCAATTACTACCATGATATTCGGGAAAACATCGCGGTCAACGCCGAAAAAGAATTGTCCCTCAAAATCGAGCGGGACGGCGCGGTTCAATCTCTGAACATCCGTCCCAAAATGGATAAAAGTACCGGAGAAGGGAAAATCGGCGTCTATTTTTGGAACGATCCGGTAATCGAATCCGTAGCGAAGGGAAGCCCGGCAGACCTCGGGGGACTGCAAGCCGGAGATAGAATCCTTGCGGTAAACGGTCAGGCTGTGCCGTATACGGTGGCCCTTTTGCCTATTATGCAGGATCAGCCTTCGGTTTTGCACGTTGAATTCGAGCGGGCCGGTCTTCCGGCCCAAACTGATGTGGTCATGGCTTACCCGGAAAGCGGCGGCCCGGATCTCGGGATAATCTACAAAGGGTTGGAATATAAAACTCCCAAGCTGTCGGTGCCGGCGGCGGTAGCAAAAGGCGCGGGAGAGGCCTGGAAAACTCTGGCGGTATCGGTTAGGAGTTTTGGGCTTTTGTTCAAGGGCATTGATCTTACCCGGGCGGTATCGGGACCGGTACGAATCACCTACATGGTAGGCGATGTGGCCGCTGAAGGTTTCGGGCAGAGTTTTACCGACGGCGTACGTTCCATGGCGAATTTTCTCGCTCTGATTTCCATCGCCCTTTGCATCATGAATCTTCTGCCGATTCCGATTGTCGATGGCGGGATGATTATCCTTTGGCTTGTGGAGGGTCTTATCCGCAGGCCTCTGCATCCTCGGCTTATTACCGGATTTCAATCTGTCGGCGCGGTTCTTATTTTCGCGCTTATGGCTTTTGCTTTATTTGGAGATATTTTATATTTTGCGGGCCGTTAATGTCCTTTTTATCGTTTTGTTTGCCGGAATGGGAAGTTCGTGCCTGTCCGCTCAGGCGAAGCCGACGTTCGGGGAGCCTGGTTTTGTATCCCCTTCCGGGCATCAAGGAGCGGTGAAGGTCCTCGCGGAGGATGACCGGGGAAGAGTTCTCAGCGGGGGCGCGGATGGGTTTCTCGCCATCTGGGATCCCCGCTATAACGCCGTCATCGAACGATTCCAAGTAAGCCCCGGGGCAATTCAAGCCGTGGCTCTGCGAACCGGAACCGCCCAAATCGGCGTGTTGGAACGGGATGATATCGGAATCCATCACATTTCGGTATGGAATTACGAAACGAAGGAACGGCGGTTTACCGTGACGTTTCGGGATGGCATATCGTACCTCGGGTATTCCGGGGGCGGCGCCTACCTGATTGCCGCCCAAAGCGGTAAAGCCGCGGCATTAATTCAGGCGGAAACCGGGGAAATCCTGGGGACCCTCAATATCGGCCCGGCCAGTTTCGCGGCCACCGGCAAATCGGAACGAACCATGCTGACCTACGCTCCTTCCGGGATTCTTTCTTATTGGGATTTGGGAACCGGTCAGGAGATCCGCCGGTTTTCCGTGCCTTCCCGGATGGAAAGTCTTATCTTGTTCGGGAGCAACCGATTTCTCGCGGGTCTTACTCCGAATGGGCTGGTTATTCTTGATGCGGTATCCGGGACGATTCTCGCCCAGGACCGGCTTCTTTCTCGGGGTTTTCTCCTGCCGATGAAGCCGGAATCCTCCGAATTCATGGGATTAGGCCCGGATTCGCTTTACCACTTCGTCCTATCCAGTACCGGAAAGCTGGAGCTTAAAACTTCCTGGCCTGTGCCGGGAAACCTCAGAATAACCAGCGCGGCCTTGACTTCCGATGCCATCGCCTTGGGAACCTCCGGGGGAGACGTCTGCCTCGGCCAGCGGGACGGGACGGTAAAGCCCATGCGGGTCATGCCGAAAAAACAACGCCTCATCGCTGACGCCGCTCCGGGGAAGACCCTCGCGTTTCTCACCAAAACCGGAGGACTCGGTTTCATCCCCGGAGATTACTACGCCCTCAGATCCATCAAAATCGAGCAGACTCCCTACACCCGAATCGCTTCGGACCCCGCCGGGGGCCTCCTCCTTTGGCAGGACGAGGATACCAAAACGCCGCCGGTCTTCCGGTCTCCGGAAGGAGAATCGGTATCTATCCCGGTAAGTCTCCGGTTTCCTCTGCGTTCCGCGGCTCTTCTGGATGACCAGGCTCTTTTCATGGATTCCCTGGGGAATATCCAGGTCCTGTCTCTCAAAACCCGAAATACCCTATTTTCCTTTTCCCTCATGGCGGCTCAGGACGCGGTGTTTTTCAACAAAGATAATATTCTTATCAGCCGGGGCGCGGTGTCGGGCAATACGCCGTTTCTTCTGGTTAATATCGTCACCGGCGAAACCGTGCCTTTGGCCTATCCTGCCTCGATTGGGACCAAGGTGTACATGGGACTTCGGGGAATACCCTACGGAGTGGTAATCGCCCAAAATAAGGGCCCTCCGAAAACCGCTTTGCTCAGGCTTAATACCGTAAATCCCGCTTTAACGGCCAAACTTTTTGAATGGGAAGGAGAAGACGCCAACCTGGGCCTAACCGAATCCAAGGGACGCCCCGTCGCGGTCCTCGGGGGTTACGAAGCCTTCTTCTACGACGAAAGCCATCAGCCGAAACCCTTAGAACGAACCCCGGGATTTCCCGTAAAACTCATCGATGCCGGAAGCTACGTAATTGCCCTGGACAGCGAAGGTACTATCGCTTGGCATGACGCAGAAACCGGTAAAATCTGCGCCCTTCTTAGACTTTACGAAGATGACACCTGGCTCTTGCAGGAAATAACCGAAAGACTCTGGCGGGTATCATCCGGCCCCATTACCCGATAACCTTTAGATTATCCCGGGCATAAGCCGAATCGCTTGGGTGAGGGCCCGGTCATCCTTTGAATTTGTTTTTAAAGTCCGGCGGACCTTGATAAAATCCGCCGGCGGGTTTTTTCTGAAAACTATTTTTTCTTTTCTTTTTGTTTTTCGGTTTTTTTGGCGGCCTCCGCGAAGGCGTTGTACCTGCGCCGAAGCCTCCGGGCTGAGCGGAAACGGCTGAACCGTCCCGCTTTATCGCCCTCGTATTTCCCGCAATCGGTCTTTTGCCCATTGATAATTGGGGTTTAAAGCGATTGCTCTTTCCAAGTCCTGTATCGCTCTGCTATTCTGACCTATTGCGGAATACGCGACTCCGCGAGTTCCATACGCCGCGGCATAATTGGGGTCGAGGCGGATCGCTTGGGTAAAGTCCCCTATCGCACGGTCATAGTCGCCTTTTTCGTCATACACAACGGAAGTGCACACATCAGAACACCAGTCACGACGAACTATCCCGAA
>JAIRPY010000100.1 GCA_031256905.1 Spirochaetaceae bacterium | reverse complement strand
TACCAAAACGACTTTAACTGGAAAGTTGCGCCCTCGGATACCGGCACGAAGGAATTCGCCCAAATTAAAAAGCTCGTCGAGGAAACTTTAAAGACAGAAAAACTGCTTTTCTACTTTGCGGCGGAAAAGGATTTGCTCAAGGAGTTTATCAAAAATAATTTCGCCAAACCCCTCGAACTGTTTCCCGACGCAATAATCCAAGCCCAAATCGATAAAACTAACTTTACCCATGTGTACAAGCAATGGACGCAGTTTGTAAAGCCGTCGATTCTCATTGCTTGGGATAGGGTAAAACCTTACGGCATTATCGACGCGGATTTTTATCTGGCCGATTTAATCTCCGCAGACGATATTACCCTCAAGGATCAACTCTTCGTAACCCTCAAAAAAGATAAATACGAACTAGACCGGCGCATCGACGAGTTCAATCTCATAAGCAGTAGAACTGTCGAATTGAAAGATAAGGGAAAAGCCCATAAAGCCTTTTGGAAAAAATACGCCCGGCCGCCCCTCAAAGAATTTTGGGATTATATCGTAGCCCGCAGAGACTTGCTCATTCCTGAAGACATCCGGGAGCGTAAAGGCGCGTTTTTCACGCCTCCCCAATGGGCCGCCAAAGCCCACGAGTACCTCGAAAAGTGTTTCGGCGAAAACTGGCAGGATGAGTACATCATCTGGGATAACTCCGCGGGAACAGGCAACCTCCTGGAAAACCTCAAAAATAAAGATAACATCTGGGCGTCTACCCTAGACAAACAGGACGTCCAAGTCATGCGAGACCGCATCCAAAACGGCCTCAACTTATGGGAAAACCAAGTCTTCCAATTCGACTTCCTCAACGACGATCTAAAACCCCTCCGAGAAGGCGGCAAAATCCCTAACCCCCTCTTCGATATACTTTCTAACCAAGAAAAACGAAAAAAATTGATCTTCCTCATAAACCCGCCCTACGGAGAAGTCGCAACCGCGGCAACCCGAACCGGCAGAAAAACTAACAAAGACGGAGTTCAGGAAAGCAATACCAAAGATCGGTTTAAAGAAACCCTCGGCATTGCCCTGAAACAAAAATTCATTCAGTTTTTCGCCCGAATTTTATTCGATATTCCGGATTGCAAAATCGGAGCTTTCGTAAAACCCATATACATCTGCGGCAGTAATATGAAAAAATTCCGGGAAGCCTGGAAAGGCGCGTACCTCGGCGGCTTCGCAACCCCGGCAAGAACCCACGATAACTGCACCGGCGAATATCCCATCTGCTTCTTCATCTGGGATTTAGCGCAGAAAAAAAATTTCCCCAAAAGCGTTCCTGTCGACGTATTCAACGCAAAAGAAGAATACAAAGGCCTAAAAAAATTCTACGCGTCAGAACATAAAACCATAAACGATTGGCTCATCAGCACCAGAAATAGACCAGACGAAAAAGTCTTGGGATTTTTAAATTGTAATGGCGTAGATGTACAGCATGATAAATATGTTTATGCGATAAACGATAAGAAGCAATTACCGAATCCCCGGGGTACTTGGATTACCGATAAGAACTTATTGGAGGTAGGCCTCTATTTTTCTGCGCGCCATTGCATTGAACATACCTGGATAAACGATGCGGATCAGTATTTCTATCCCAAAAGCGGCTGGGAAGGAGATGGAGATTTTCAGAATGATTGTTTAGTCTATATGCTTTTTCATTCTTACCTCAAGATAAAGTTTGGGGAGGGGGTGAATCATTGGATACCCTTTTCTGAGGGAGTCCTTGGGGCGTCTTGCCGGTTTGAGAGCCGGTTTATGGGGGACTTTTTGGGTTCCCGGGGGATTCATTTTCGCGAAGGTGTTTTTACCGGAGTGTCTCCGGGGGCTGGCGCGGTCTTAGGGGCTGGTTTGGCGGTGTGGCGGTATTATTTTGAGACTGCCCCGGAGCCTTGTTTGAATGCTTCCTTTTACGACATCCGGGAATACTTTCAACGGAAAAGCAGGTCCGGCAAAATGGGCGTCTCTTCCGAGGATGAGCGGTACAACGCTTTGATTAAAACCCTGCGGGACGCCCAAGCCGTTCTTGCCGCGGGCATCGCCCCGAAGGTCTACGAATACGGCTTCTTGCTGGGGGACTAGAGTCTACTCGGCGGGGTTGCCCGAAATTGCCAAACCCAAAAGCTGAGAAAACCTCTGCTTACCAACCGTTCAATCGGTTTTGCTTACTGTCCAGCCCAAGCTTTCCTGCTGTATCTTGTAGAGCCGCGCAAAAAGTCCGTTGCGCCGAACAAGTTCTTCTCCCGTCCCTTCCTCCGCCAAAACGCCGTTTTCCAGCACAGCGATTTTATCCGCGCCGAGAATCGTCCGTAAACGGTGAGCAATTACAATCACCGTGCGGTCTTTTACTAGGCAGGAAATCGCCGATTGTATTTCTGTTTCGTTCTCCGGATCAAGGCTGGCGGTAGCTTCATCGAGCAACACAATAGGCGCGTTCTTCAAAAGAGCCCGGGCAATCGAGATACGTTGACGCTCGCCTCCTGAAAGGGTACAGCCGTTTTCGCCAATCAACGTTTCGTAACCCTGCGGCAACCGGAGGATAAACTCATCGCAACGCGCCGTTTTCGCCGCCGCGTAAACTTCTTCATCCCTTGCGTCTTTTTTGCCGATTCGGATGTTGTTCATAACCGAGTCATTAAACAGCGTTACATCCTGAAACACAAAACTCATATAACGCATCAGAGTTTCCGGGTCGATACTTTTGATGTTTTTTCCGCCGATAAAAATTCCGCCATCCCGCACATCCCAAAACCGGGCAATCAGATGGGAAACCGTGGTCTTACCGCTTCCCGAAGGTCCAACAAAAGCGGTTACGCGATTCTGCGGAATCTTTAAAGAAACATTTTTGATAACCAATTCATCGGTATACCCAAAATTAACGTTTTTCAATTCGATGTTAAAATCATTCAGCTCAACCTTTCCGTCCCCTTCCATGACCGACGTTTGACGAAGAATCTGCATCCGGCGAGTAGAAACAAGCAGATAAAATAATTCCGGCAAAAGACTAAGAAGGACGATCAACGCGGAATAAATCTTCGCGCTGACAAGCGTAAAGAACAGCAATTTTACCGGTTCCAGTTCTCCGCCGCTTAATAACATCGCGCCGGTAAAAGTTACTAATCCTATTCCGGTTTGCAAAACCATAGCCGCAGATACGATAAACACGCCGGTTAAGGCCTCAAACTTGAAGGATTCTATCATCAGGGCATGAAAAGATTTTTTGAGAGCTTCCGATTTTTCTCCGGCAAGGCCGAAAGCTTTAACCACTTTAATACCTTCAAAATATTCCTGAGTCCGTTCTGCGGCGTCGAGTTTTGCCGACACCTGACGCTCGCCGTATTTTGCCTGAAGCCCTTTTGACAAAACAATAAGAGCCGCCGCCGCAGGCAAAGCGGCAAACAACGCAATCGTCATGCGCCAATCATACAGGGCAAGAAGTACGCAGGCAAAAGTAATCGTGATGATATTGGCGGCAAGTCCCGGAACGACGTGACTCATAGCGTGTTCGACCGTGGCGCAATCAGCCATCAGGTTTGTCGTGAGTTCCGTCAAATCCTTGCGGTTAAAAAAACTCAACGGCAATTTGCGAATATGTTCGGCCACATCAAGACGAATTTTTTCCGATTCCCGATAAGCCGCAGTGTAGGTTTTGCGGTATTCGTTGCCGCTTGCCAAAAAATACAAGCCCGCCGCGCCCAACCCGACAACCCCAAGGATTATAAGTTTTTGCGCGTTAAAGGACCCTCCGCCGGTAAGGGGTTCCAGAATAACAGCGATTATCTGTAACGCCGTAGCCGCGGACCCAAACATAGCGAGATTGGTCAAAACGCAGGCAAAAATAGCCCGATTAAGCGATCTTTTCCCTTCTTCCGATAATCCCAATAATTTATACATGGCTAGCCTCCTGGGGAGATCGCGTCACAGCCCAATCCATCGCGCTTGAGTATTGCCGCCACATACGGCTGAAACGCCCGTTTCCCGCCACAAGAACCCCGAAATTGCCTGTTTCCGCAAGACTTCCTTTATCGATAACCAGAATACTGTCCGCGCCGCGTACCGTGGAAAGCCTATGAGCAATGATAATAACCGTTTTGTTTTTCATCAATTGTTCAAGAGCTTTTTGAATGTTATATTCGTTTTCCGGGTCGGCGAAAGCGGTAGCTTCATCCAGCACGAGAATCGGAGCGTTTTTGAGAATTGCCCGGGCAATTACAATCCGCTGTTTCTCGCCCCCGGAAAGATGAATATTTTTCCCGCCGATAACCGTATCGTAACTCTGGGGAAGTTTTTCGATAAACCCCTGACATTGCGCGGCCCTGGCGGCGGCAATAACTTGTTCCCGGCTTGCATTTTTATCGCCGATTTTGATGTTTTCAAAAACGCTTTGCTTGAACAGAAACACTTCCTGAAACACAAAACTAACGAGACTCATTAAATATTCGTTTGACATCGCCCGAATATCCACGCCTCCGATTTTTATCGCCCCTTCGTTTACGTCATAAAACCGAGGCATCAGATGAGCGATAGTGCTTTTTCCGCCGCCGGAAGGACCTACTAAGGCGGTTATCTCCCCTTGTTTCGCAGTAAAACTAATATTTTGCAAAGCCGGCGTATCATCGCTATACGAAAAACTAACGTTTTCAAAGGATACCGAATACTCCGCAGTCCTTTTCGGCTCCAGCGGTTCGGGAAGAGGCGGAACCGCAAGCATCGCATCCATGCGATCTATGCCGTCCGCAATCTGCCGGCCTACCTGAGAAACATACATAATTTTGGTAAACGGCGTAGCGAGATAAAACGAAAAGATAAGGTAAAACAGAGACGCCAAAGCAAACTTGCCGTAATCCGCCGCTCCCCCGGCAAGCAAAATAATCGCCGGAAGCAGAAACAGATACACATGGTGAATAAGAAGCATAAAAATTTGCCAGGGCCTCTGAAACGAGAGAGTGTAATTCGTCACGAAACGTCCGTAATCAGCGATGATTTCATGGAATTTGCGGAACGAAAAAATCGTCTGATTAAAGGCCTTAACTACACTGATTCCCCGTATATATTCAACCCCGGCGGTATTCATATCTTCCAAGGAGGCTTGATATTTTTTGATAAACCTTTGGGACGATTCTCCGCTGAAAGCAAGGGCCTGCAAAAGATAACCCGCAATAATAGGAACAAAACTAGCAAGGCCCAGCCGCCACTCAAAGGCAAAGAGAATTGCGAGAGTAATAATCGGCATAGTAAAACTGCCGACCAGATCCGGGAGCTGATGAGCAATAAAGCCCTCCAGCTTTTCGATATTCTCATCCACAATTTTCCGCAGTTTCCCGGTAGCATTCCCGGTGTGGAAACCCAAGGGCAACCGCGCGATATGCTCCGCAAAGTCCAGTTTGAGCCGGTAAAGCGTAGCAAAAGCCCCAATATGGGAACAGAGTAAAGCAAACCAGTTGAGCAGAATCGCTCCCCCGGCTCCGACCCCGGCGAGAACGCCCCAGCGGATCATCCGCCCGGTGTTGAGGGCCTCGGGATCTGCTAACTCCCGGATAATGCAGTAAATGGCCAGGTACGGCGTAAACGACCCGGCCACACTTAATACCGAAAAAATGCACGCTCCTAAGGTAAGCCCTTTTTTGAGAAACGCCAATTCCAAAAGGCGGGCCATACCGGTTTTCCGGTGGTTCATATTTTTTCTCCTTAAATTATTAGTATAAACTAACTATAGTTAGAATAACATAACTTATAGGGCTTGTCAAGCCGGGCAAAATCTTCGCATTACAAATTTTTTTTCTATTATATTAAGAGAAATATCCATTGACAATCCAGCGGGGTAATTTAACAATAAAATAATACTAAATTAAGGTGAAAAAGGAGAAAGGGCTTTGAAACCGGCAGACATTCAGATTCGGGACCCGTTTCTGCTGAGGGATGCGGACCAATGGTATCTTTTCGGGTCTACTGACAAAGATATTTGGCGGGGCCCGGGCGTAGGCTTTGATGCCTATATCAGCCCGGAAAGCGATGCAAAACCGCCGGAAGAATTTGCCGGTCCCTTCCCGGCCTTTAGACCGCCCCCGGGGTTTTGGTCGTCCCAGAACTTTTGGGCCCCTGAAGTATACCGATACCGGGATGCGTATTATATGTTCGCCACCTTTAAGCCCTCTGCGGGAAGGCGCGGGACCGCCTGCCTCAAAGCCGAGGCTCTGCCCGGACCCTTTATGCCCTGGAGCCCAGGACCGCTCACGCCGAAAGACTGGGAATGTCTGGACGGGACTCTTTTTATCGAGGATTCCCAGCCCTTTATGGTATTTTGCCATGAATGGCAACAGGTTGGGGATGGGGAAATCTGCGCTCTGCCTCTGTCCGAAGACCTGCGCGAGCCGGCCGGGGATCCGGTTTTGCTCTTCCAGGCAAGCGATGCCCCGTGGGTTCGCCCTTTGCCGGGGCGTCCTCCGGGCAGTTACGTCACGGACGGTCCCTTTCTGCATACCGCCCGAAACGGCGCGCTGAATATGCTTTGGTCTTCCTTTACCGATTCGGGTTACGCGGTGGGCGTTGCGGTTTCTGCCGGCAATCTTGCGGGTCCCTGGCGGCAGTTGGTTTGGCTTCTTGGGGTATGAGGGGCGACAGGTCCTCTTGCAGGGCTTGCTCGAAGGACCCGATGCCTTGTTTGGACGCTTCGGTGAACCAGCGAGTAGCTTCGCCGTAATTGCCCCGGCTTTCGTAGAGTCTGCCGAGTTCGTACTGGGCCCGGGGGTCTCCGGCTTTGGCGGCCCTTTCGAGTTCCGCGGTGATGGCCTTTTCCGCGCGTTCCGGAGTATGGATTGCGGCGTTGATGATGGCGACAGTTTGTTCCGCGTAAGTTTGGGTTAAGCCGTATTCGTCCTGCAATTCCTGAACCAGATGTTTTTTGGTTTCTTCCGGTTCGGTTGAGTTGAGCAGGGCTTTGTGGCACTCGGCTTCAAGCCCAATGAGTAACAGCCGAATTTCCCGCTTAGAGCCCTCCGGCGAATAGTGCTGAAGCGCGGCTTTACAGCGGTCCGGATCATCGAGAATAGCGATTCCCGATTCTTTTACTATTCGCATCACAAGATTCTGAAATTCCGCAGTCATAGTTTTTAACCTCCTTTTTGTAAAACGTTTAGGTAAAAATTTTCGCCGCGTTACCGCCTGCTTGGATGGCTTCAACGTTTTGGGGGATGAAGCGATGTTTATCCGGAGGGAAGAACTTTTTGAGGATGAGTTCTATGTCGGCGAGGTCCAGCGCGCCGGTGAGTTTCGCCATCGCTCCCAGGGCGACCATATTGGCGAACTTGGGACTGCCGATACTTTCAGCGATGCCCTGGGCGTCTACCGGCGCGACCTTAAGGTCCTTCCGGTTCGGCGGAGTCTTCACCAGCGAAGAGTTGACGAGCATAAGCCCTCCGGGTTTCAGCATCCCCTCGCAGAGGGGCAGGGAATCCGGATTCATCACCAAAACCGAATCCGGAAGGGTCACCAAGGGACTTGCGATTTCTTCATCCGATACGATAACCGATGCTCTGGCGATGCCGCCCCGTTTTTCCGCGCCGTAAAAGGGAAAAAAGGTGACGTTTTTCCCTTCCTGCATAGCGCAATACACCCAAATCTGTCCCAAAGAGATGATTCCCTGCCCGCCGAAGCCGGCAAAAAACGATTTTTCCGTCATACCTTGTCTTCCTTTATAGAAACGAGGGTGTTTTTGATTTCCCCCAGGGGAAAAACCGGAACCATCGCGGATTCAAGCCATTCTACCGCTTGAACCGGTTCCATGCCCCAGTTTGTGGGGCAGGGCGAGAGGATTTCTACCATTGTGAAGCCTTCGCCCCGAACCTGCGCGGAAAAGGCTTTTTTGATGTAACTTTTTGTTTTCCGGGCATTTGCCGGAGTCGTCACGGACCCCCGGGCGATGTACCGGCTTCCTTCGAGGACCGCCAGCAGTTCCGCGACTTTTACCGGGTAGCCCATTCCCGGGGCGTCCGGGTCCCTGCCGAGAGGCGCGGTCGCGGCTTTCTGCCCGATGAGAGTCGTCGGCGCCATCTGCCCGCCGGTCATGCCGTAGATTGCGTTATTAACGAAAATAGTAGTGAATTTTTCACCCCGGTTTGCGGCATGAATCATTTCGGCCGTGCCGATAGCCGCCATGTCCCCGTCCCCTTGGTAGCAGATGACCAAATGGTCCGGCAAAACCCGCTTGATGCCGGTCGCCGCCGCGGGCGTACGCCCATGGGGAGGCTGAACCGAATCAAAATCAAAGTATAAATCCGCCCAAATCGCGCACCCCACGGGATTCGTGATTATCGTTCGTTCCCGAATCGCCATTTCATCGATAATTTCGGTAATGAGCCGGTGAATCACCCCATGCCCGCATCCGCCGCAGTATTTTGTCTGAACCGGATACAAACTGGCCGGCCGCCCCCGAATTTTTTTTTCTTCCATAAATTTCCCAATATTTCCTTTGAATTTTTAAAAAGAAATCTTTTTTTAAAAAACTACTTCCGAAGAATCCTCTTCGCTTCTGCAAAGACTTCTTCTTCCGTGGGGATTACGCCTCCGGAATGTCCCAAAAGGTGAACCGGAGCTTTCCCCAAAACCGCGAGGCGTACGTCTTCGACCATTTGCCCGAGACTCATTTCGACCGCGAGGATGGGCTTGCCGGTTTTCGCGATTTCGGCAAGTTCCAGGGAAGGAAAGGGCCACAACGTAATGGGCCTGAAAACCCGCAGACGCAGGCCTTCCTTTTCCGCGAGGTTTTTCGCGCCCCAGGCGACTCGCGCGGCCGTGCCGTACGCGACAAAGGTGAGATCCGCGTCGCCTGGGCCCGCGATTTCAAAGCGGACTTCTTTCTCCGCGATTTCCTCGTACCGGCGGAAACGTTTTTTGGTGGCCTCCTCGAGTTCTTCCGGGACCAAGTGCAGGGACGTGAGGTGCCGGCTTGCCCGGTTTTGGTTATGCCCGACAGTCCAATCTCGTTTTGGCAGGTCTTCGAGGGATCGTTCCGGAGGCAGAACCACTCCTTCCATCATCTGTCCGATCATGCCGTCCGCGAGGACGATTACCGGTATTCGGTATTGGTCCGCGAGGTCAAACGCGAGGTACGTTAAATCCGCGCATTCCTGCACGCTTTTCGGGGCAAGAACGATGCAGTAATAGTCCCCATGGCCCCCGCCCCGGGTGGATTGGAAGTAATCGCTTTGGCTTGGGGCGATGGACCCCAGGCCGGGTCCGCCCCGGACCATATTAACCACCACCAGAGGAATATCCGCCCCGGCCGCGTAGGAGAGGCCTTCTTGTTTGAGACTTATTCCCGGGCTGGAGGAGCTGGTCATTGCTCGGGCTCCGGCGGCGGCGGCGCCGTAGACCATGTTAATTGCCGCGACTTCGCTTTCGGCTTGGATGAAAATCCGTCCTTTTTCGAGGAGATGAGAAGCCATATACGCGATGATTTCGTTTTGGGGGGTAATCGGGTACCCGAAGTAGGCGGTACAGCCCGCCCGGATAGCGGCTTCCGCGACCGCGTCGTTCCCTTTGAGGAGCAATTTTTCGTTTTTCATGCCGGGCTTTCCTCCAGAGCGTAGATTTCGATACAGCTGTCCGGGCAAACTTCAAAACAGTTGCCGCAGGCGGTACAGTTTTCGGGATGCGCCGCTTTCGGCGGATAAGTTCCGCCGGAGTTGGGTTTTCGGTCTTCTTCCAGAACCTTTCCTGGACACGCCCGGATGCACAGGAAGCATCCTTTGCACGTCTCTCGGTCCAGGAGGATTTTTCCTCTTCTCGCCATGCCTTCTCCTTCAATATAGGCAAGTATAGCGCAATTCCGCCGGAGGGTAAAGCCCTGCCGAACCTGCTCGGGGCTTTTCCGGTGAGCCTCCTCGGGGCGGACCCCGGGGCGGTTTGGGCGGCCTAGGGCTTCTTTAAAACCGAGGGATCGTAGTCTGCGGGAGGGATGTAGCCGAGTAAGTCGATGCAAGTGGCGGCGATGGAGCTTATACCTAGGCCTTCCCGCAGGGCCTCCTGGTCGTATTCGCCCTGGAAGGCCGGGTCGTAGAGGATGCAGGGCACTGGATTCAGGCTGTGACTGGTTTTCGCTTTGGGGGTTCCGTCGCTTTTGCGGGCGACGGAGCCGTCTTTTTTGTTATGTTCGTACATATCGTCGGAGTTGCCGTGGTCTGCGGTGATGAGGAGAACTCCGCCGGCGTCGGCGCAGGCCCTGGCGATTCGGCCGAGCTGGAGATCCAGGGCTTCCATCGAACACACGACGGCCGGGTAGATTCCGGTGTGACCTACCATATCGCCGTTGGGGAAATTCAGGCGGATGAAGTCGTATTTCCCGGAAGATAAGGCTTCGATGACCTTATCTGCGATATCCGCGCATTTCATCCAGGGGCGTTGCTCGAAGGGCACCACATCGCTCTTGATTTCGACGTATTCTTCGAGGGTTTCGTCGAATTTGCCGGTTCGGTTGCCGTTGAAAAAGTAGGTAACGTGCCCGTATTTTTGGGTTTCCGAGATGGCCAGGGTCCGGACCTTCGCGCCGGCGAGGTATTCGCCCAGAGTTCGGTCGATAGCCGGGGGGCTTACGAGGTACCGTTTCGGGACGTGGGCGTCTCCGTCGTATTCCATCATGCCGGCGTAGCAGACCTGGGGCCGGGGAACCCGGTCGAATTTGCTGAAGGAGTCGTCTTCAAAGGCGGAAGTGATTTCCAGGGCCCGATCTCCCCGGAAGTTGAAGTAGATGACCGAGTCGCCGTCCTGGATGGGCCCCACGGGGACCCCCTTTTCGGCGACGACGAATTCTTTGAGGTCCTGATCGATAATTCCCGGGATTTCTTTGCGGTAGGTTTCGACGGCTTCCCGGGCCGACGAGAATTGCCGGGCCCTTCCGGCGACATGGGTTTCCCAGCCCCGGGCGACCATGGACCAGTCCGCGCCGTAGCGGTCCATGGTGATCCACATGCGCCCTCCGCCGGAGGCGATTTTTACATCGAACTCGGGACTTCCCAAACTTTTTAAAAAGTCTTCGAAGGGATCGAGGTAGTCGAGGGCGCTGGTTTCGCCGACGTCTCGGCCGTCGAAAAGGATGTGGATTCGGACCCTTTTGATTCCTTCTTTTTTTGCTTGGGTGACCAGGGCTTTGAGGTGGTCCAGGTGGCTGTGGACGTTGCCGTCGGAGAAGAGGCCCAGGAAGTGGAGGGTCCCTCCGGAGGTTTTGACGTTTCCGGCGATTTCTTTCCAGGCCCTTCCGGCGAAGATGGCCCCGGAAGCTATGGATTGGGAGACCAGAGCGGCCCCTTGGCTGAAGACTCGGCCGCATCCCATGGCGTTATGGCCGACTTCGCTGTTGCCCATGTCGTCATCCGAGGGCAATCCGACGGCTTTTCCATGGGCCTTGAGTTTTGTATGGGGATTTTTTGCGGTTAGGCTATCGAGCCAGGGCATTTTGGCATCGGCGACCGCGTCGCCTTCGGGGTATTGGCCGTAACCTACGCCATCGAGGATAGCCAGCACGACAGGTCCTTTGCGGCCCTTCCAGGCAGGATTTTTTTTGAGCATTTCCATTATGAAAACTCCTTGGGTTTTTTAGGTCTTGATAAAAGTGTAGCGGAATTTCAGCATCTCGGAAAGTCCTGCCCGGGGGCTAGGCCGATTCGTTCGCTCGGTTCCAGGGACGAATCTTTTTCCCGGCCGGACGAATCTTTTTTCCCCGGGGGAAAAAAAATTTCCCGAAAGAATCGGCTGGATCTTCCGGGGAATCCCTTCTTTTCCTGAAGAGTTGGGCCTCGATTCTTGGGAAGGTTCGGCAGATTCTTCGGGAAAAAGTTTTCTTTCCCGGGGGCCGGCCCTTTTTCCGGGAGGACGAACTCTTCGTCTCCGGGAATTTGCCCTGCCGGAGGCCGAGTTCTTTTCGGACCTTGCGGATCCCGGCAAAAAAAGTATAGTTATAACCATGCAATTTAAGGCGATTATCTTTGATCTGGACGGAACTTTGGTGAATACCCTAGCGGATATAGCCGGTTCTATGAATAAAGCTTTAGCCCGCCGAAATTTTCCGCCTCTGATACCTTCGGAATACGCGAATCTTGTGGGCTGGGGCATCCGGCGCCTGGCCCTTCTTGCCCTGCCGGACGAGGAACGGAAAAGGCCCGGCGCGGAGGACCTCGCCGCCGAGATAGCCCAAGACGCGGCCCGGTTTTACGCGGAAAGTCCCTTAACCCACTCGAAGCCCTATCCCGGAATGCTTGACGCGGCCGCAGAACTCAAACGAAAAAAGATCAAAATCGGAGTGGCGACGAATAAACCGGACCCGGTAGCCCGATTGGTTTTGCAGGGCCTCTTTCCCCTGGGGACCTTCGATAAGATTCAGGGAGATAAACCCGGAGGTCCAAGAAAACCGGATCCCAGCGTTATCTGGGATATGCTGATCGAAATGAATGCAACGCCCCGGGAAACTATGATCGTCGGAGATTCCGAAATCGACATGGAAACCGCCCAGGCGTCGAACTGCCATGCCGTCGGCGTAAGTTGGGGATATCGCCCCCGGGGGGTCCTGGAAAAAGCCGGAGCAGAACGGATTATCGATACCCCGGAAGCCTTTCTCGATTTCATCGCCGACCTGTAAAAAAAAAAGGGCCCCGTGAAAATTCCCCTTCGTTTCTGCCTTTTTGTTATTATCCCGGCGGCGGTTACGGTATATTCCTTCCTCGCTTTAAAGCCTGAGACCGAGCCTTCGGCGGCCGAAAAGCCCGGCCCGGAAACCGCCGAAAATACCGCCCCGGAAACCCAAACCTTCCGGCCCCTTTCTTCTACCCTTACCTTTGTGGCGGCCGGGGATAATCTTTTTCATCAACCCATGTTGCGTCCCCCAAAAGCCGGGGAAACCTATGATTTCACGCCCTTTTATGCCGGGGTGAAGGACCTTATCGAATCCGCAGATGTAGCTTTCGTCAATCAGGAAACTCTGCTGGCCGGAAAAGACTTTGGGTTTTCCAGTTATCCCCGATTCAACACGCCCCAAGAAGCCGGAGACGCGCTTATTCAGACCGGGTTCACCGTAATAAACCACGCCAATAACCATATCATGGATAAAGGCGAAGCCGCGGTATTCGCCACGATGGATTTTTGGGATTCCCATCCGGAAGCGACGTACCTCGGGATCCGGCGATCCCAAGAAGCCCGGGATACCCCAACGATAATCGAAAAAAATTCGATCCGCCTGGGCTTTCTAGCCTATACCTACGACACCAACGGCCTCGGGCCCCCTAAGGATAAGCCTTATCTGGTATCCCTCATCGACCAAGAAGTTATGACAAAAGAAATTCAGAGGATCCGGCCCAGGTGCGACTTTCTCATTGTTTCTATGCACTGGGGAAATGAATATTACCATAGGCCCAGCGAAGGCCAAAAGAAACTCGCCGGGTTTTTAGCCGAACAAGGAGTCGACCTTATTATCGGTCACCACCCCCATGTGCTTCAGCCGGCGGCTTCTTTCCCCCGCAAAAACGGAGGGCCCCCGGCCCTTTGTTTCTATTCTTTGGGAAATTTTATTTCCGCCCAAGATATGAATAAAACCTTACTCGGCGGCCTCTTGTATCTCAAACTAAAAAAAGAAAATTCCCAAGTATCCGTCGAAGAGACCGGAGTAATTCCGGTAGTTACCCATTACGAAGGAGGATTTACCAATATACAGGTTTTTCCTCTTTACGCCTATCCAAAAGAGCTGGCGGAAAAGCATCGAAATGCCGGCAAGAATAATTTCAGTATCGAGAATCTGCGCGCTTTGGCCGGGGAGCTTCTGGGGCCTCAACTGATGAACTATAACCCCTTTGTTCAGCCTTAACCGCCCTCGAGGTCCAGCAATGCCCGCTTTCGGGAAAGCCCCCCGGCATAGCCGGTAAGGTTCCCCGAAGAGCCGATAACCCGATGACACGGAATCAGCAGGGAAATCGGGTTCCGGGCGACCGCACCCCCCACCGCCCGGGGAGACCCAAGACCGATAGCGATGCCGCCGTACGTGCGGGTTTCGCCGTAGGGTATCTCCCGAAGCCGATCCCAAACCTCGCGCTGAAAAGCCGTGCCATAGGGCTTGAGAGCTTCGGGAAAAACGGGATTCCTTCGGGAAAAATATTCTTTAAGCCACTCCCGCAGGGCCCGAAACAACGGAAGCTCCGGGTTTTCGGTCCCCAAAGGGGCCCGGGGGAAATACTTCTGCCCTGCAAACCACAGCCCGGTCAGGGCCTCATCTTCCGCGGCGGCGAGCATCCCGCCCAAGGGCGTGTCAATTCCGCAGTGGTTTAGCATCTTTTTTTTCTTCCTTTTTTTCTTTCTCTTTTTCTTCCTTTTTTTCTTCCTCCGAAGTTTCAGCTTTTTTAACCGCTTCGTTTTTGCGATGCTGTTCCCGCAAACCCAGATACACCACCAACGCGATGAATAAGAGCAAAATCCCGGCAAAAACCAGCATGGGCAGAGGATTCGACTTTTTCACCGGAATAACTTCCCGATCCGGGGTGAAATCAATGTTCGGACCCTCCACAACTACCGCGTTCGGTTCGGAGAACAGGATAAACAAGCAAACCACCACCGACAGCCCAATGAGAATCAACGCTATAATCGCCGCCCACCGAATCAGTAAGCCGGATTGCTTGGAAACCGCAAAATACACAATAAGCCCGAATAACCCCAGGGGGATTATCAGCAAAGGAATCGGCAACGTCACGTTATCCTCCTTTCAAGTCAAAGCCGGTTGTACTTATGCTTCTCCGAAAGCCCGAAATTCCGGGGCTTCACCATATTCTCCGGTTTGATGATGTCTTCAAGCTCTTGTTCTCCCAAAAGTTTTCGTTTAAGCACAATATCGTACACTGATTCTCCGGTTTTCAGGGCTTCTTTCGCCACTTCCGTGGAATGTTCGTAGCCGATATAGGGATTCAGCGCGGTCACCAAGCCTATACTCGATAAAACCAGCTGTTTACATCGATCCGCATTCGCGGTTATGCCGTCTACGCACGCCGAAGCTAGGGTCTCAAAGGCGTTTTTCATCATATTTACCGAATTAAAAAGATTAAATCCGATAAGAGGCTCAAATACGTTGAGCTGAAGCTGACCGGCTTCGCAGGCGAGGGTGATGGTCATGTCGCTTCCGATAACCTGGAAACAAACCTGATTAACCACTTCCGGGATCACCGGATTGACCTTGCCGGGCATGATGCTACTGCCCGGTTGCAGGGCTGGAAGGTTGATTTCGTTGATGCCGGTTCTGGGACCGGAACTTAAAAGCCGAAGGTCGTTGCAAATTTTGGACATTTTGACGGCTACCCGTTTGAGAACTCCGGAAATTTGGACGTACGCGCCGGTATCTTGGGTGGCTTCCACGAGGTCTCCGGCGGTAACGAAGGGGCGTTCGGTAACTTCCTGCAATTTTTGTTCTACTACTTTGGCGTAGTCCGGGTGGGAGTTGATGCCGGTTCCGATAGCCGTGGCCCCGAGGTTTATTTCCCGGATAAGGTGCCGGGCGTCGTTTACCCGCTGGATGTCTTCGTTGAGCATTACCGCGTAGGTTTTGAATTCCTGCCCTAGGGTCATGGGAACCGCGTCTTGCAGTTGGGTGCGGCCCATTTTAATAATATCTTTGAATTCTTCGGCCTTTTTGGCGAAGGAAGTTTTAATGATTCCCATGGATTCGATGAGTTCCCCGAGTTTTTCAAAGAGCGCGACCCGCAGAGCTGTTGGGTAGGCGTCGTTGGTGGATTGGGAAAGGTTGACGTCGTTGTTGGGGTGGAGGTATTGATACTCTCCCTTTTTTTTGCCCAGGAATTCGAGGCCGATATTAGCGATTACTTCGTTGGCGTTCATATTGGTTGAGGTGCCGGCGCCGCCTTGGATCATATCGACGATGAATTGGTCGTGGTATTTTCCGGCGATAATGTCGTCGCAGGCCGAGCAGATGGCGTTTTTTTTCGCTTCCGGGAGGAGTTCCAGGTCGTAATTGGCGAGAGCGCAGGCTTTTTTTACCTTCGCGAGGGCTTGGATAAACGTCGGGAATCCGGCCAGTTTTAGGCCGGTAATATGGAAGTTTTCTTTTGCCCGGGCGGTTTGGATTCCGTAATAGCAGTCGTCGGGGATACTTTTTTCTCCTAGCAGGTCGTGTTCTACTCGCATAGCTTCTCCTTACTGCAAGCATACGCCGAGAATACCCGCCGGTCAAGGGAGATCGGGGAAAGAGGCTTGAATTGCCGGGGGTAACACGATTTACCCACCCTGTCAGCCAAACCCAACAAAGTTTTTTTCCCGCTCTTGATCATATCGACTATTGAGAATATCCTTTGACAGATGATCCCGATTCTTTCCGTAACGTCGGCGATAAGTTCATCTACCGCTTGACTTTTTCTTTTTTATTCTCTATATTTAGTTCAATCTTATGATAGGAAATATAATAAAGACTGTTAAAGAAATTGTCAATCATATCCATGCGGGAGTTCCCGTAATTCATATCAGCGCTTCCGAATACTTGCGCTTAGATGATCTTGTATCTGAAGTTGCGGACAATCTTGCTTTTATAAAAAAAGAATGGAATTTGGGATGGGGGCAAATAGACAGCGAAACAAAAGCGCCTATAGGTTCTAAATATATAGCATTACAGGATTTCTTGGATGCGGTAAAAGATACTATTGCAGATGGAAAATTTGGACTGGACAAAAAACTGCTTTATATCAAGAATGCAAAACTGGTTCTGGAAGGCAACAAAGAATTAACCGCATATCTTCAGCAAATATTTTTACTAATACAAAGATGTTTTAAAGGAAAATGCTGTGTGATTTATACTTCTGAAGAAAGGTTTATACCGCCTGAATTTGAAACTCTTGTTTATTATATAGAATTAGCCCCGCCTGACCGGGATGAATTGTTTGAGATACTAAAAATATATTTAGAAGGTATCGATTGCCAAATCTCAAGCGAATTAAAAAATAGGTTTATTCAAACCTGTATTGGTCTTGATAAAGAATCAGTCTTACAAATTCTTTCTATGGCTTTCCATAACAAAACAAAGTTTGATGAACAAGACCTTGACATTGCGAGAAAAGTCAAGGAGCAAATGTTAGCAAAAACCGGTTATATAGAAATGGTGCCATTAAAAGAAAAGTTCGACGATATAGGCGGACTGGAGAACGTTAAACAGTATATCCAAAGAAAAAAAATAATAATTGATGATATTGATGCGGCAATTCAAAAAGGCATACAGCCGCCAAAGGGTATTTTACTTGCCGGAATGCCCGGTTGCGGCAAATCGCTTGCCGCAAAAGCCGCCGCGTATCTATTTAACCTCCCGTTAATTCGCCTTGACATCGGTTCATTGATGGGAAAATATGTCGGCGAAAGTGAAAATAATTTAAAGAATGCCCTAAAAACAGCAGAACATATCAGCCCTTGTGTAATCTGGCTTGATGAAATCGAGAAAGCTTTTTCCGGCATTAAAGGGGGAGACGGTGGTAATGGCGTAACAAGCCGTATGTTTGGGTATTTTCTTACATGGATGCAGGAAAAGCCCGGCACGGTTTTTGTTATTGCAACGGCAAATGATATTAATCTTCCTCCTGAACTATTCCGTAAAGGAAGATTTGATGAATGTTTTTATGTAAATTTTCCGGATCAAACAGAACGGGAACAAATATTCAAGATATACCTGGATAAGATACTTGATAAGCAAATCAACATTTCATTATCTGATCTCGCGGAATTATCAGAAGGTTATTCTGGCGCGGACATTTATGCGCTCATTAACGAAGCTCTTGAAAAAGCCTTTGTTGAAAAAAAAATTCTTGATAAAAATATTATTGATGAATGTATGCGGAATACAACTCCGTTAAAAAAAATGCTTGGAGAAAAAATTCAAGAATATGAAAACAAATTTAAAGAATTTCATTTAAAACCCGCAACGTGGACTCCTGATGAAAGAAAAACATTTCAAGATAATCTTGAAAGGGAAAGTATAAGCTCTGATCCAACTGTCAGAGAACGGGTCGCAAAAGACAGTCAATGTCCTGTTTCAATACTTGAAAAGTTATCTTTAGATAATAATAATATGGTCAGGACGTCGGTATTATTAAATAAAAATTGTACCTCAAAAATAATAGAAAAATTTCTATTTTCAAGCAATATTACTTCTGAGCAATTTCGTATTGCTATTAGCCATCGTGCTTTGTTGAGTGATACTATAGTTAATTTATATCTCAGCAAAAAAATAGATCAGAATCAGATGCTTGAAATTGTCTCTAAAAAAGAGATGGATAAAGTTCTCCTCAACTTTTTTGAAATAATGGAATACCCTTTGTCAATAGCTGAGGGAGTTATAAAAAAAATTAAAGTATCAGAGAATGATACTGTTTTTGTTAATTACCGGGCTGTCGAAATTGATGACAATAACGGCAATAATCATTCAATATCTATTAGGAAGAATGGAATTATAAAAGAAATTTATGTTAAGCAAGGTCAAGTAGTAAAAAAAGGAGATATTTTAATGAGTGTCTTTTATTTGAAATAAAAGACAGTTAATTTCATCGAAGATTTAAATAGATTTCATTCGTACCAGAAATAATGCCGCTTGATCGCAAGTAACTTAGAATATGCTGATTAACAAAACTTTTATTTGATTTAATACGTTTACATATTATATCTATATTATGTTCTCCACTTTCAATTATTTTAATGATAGCGTCTATCTTTTTTTGCTTCTTCTTTAGCAACCGGTATTTGGTTTTACAACCGAGAATTCTAATTTTCTCATCATGCGACAGTTCTGAATAAGTTCGTAATTCTTTTGATTTACGAATTACCATTGCTATACTGCAATCATCAAGCGTGTTCTCTAATACAAGGTCAAAATTATTTTTTATTACTTCTAATGCGGTTATATCATTTAAAAGTATAGAATGTTGCATTATTTTAATAACGCCATCAGAAAACATTTTTTCTCTCTTATTATAAAAGCTTTCAGAAGTGCCGTCTGACATTAATACAAATCCAGAAATTCTATTGACACTTCCTTTTTTAATTTCGATATATTTTACAACATTATCGGTAGTTACAAAATAGGTCGAATTTGAAAATTCGCCATTATTTGGATATGATAAAATCTGCACATTGCCATTTCGTAAACAACCGATAATACCATCGCCGATATGAATTATAATACATTCATTTTGATAAATTGCAACCGCTAATAATGTTGAAGCCAAATCTTTCAGCCGACAATTCATCTCACGGGCTTTTTGCGTAAGTTGCCCAACTAGAAAATCCACTATTTTTTGCTTTGCTGATACTCCATCGGAATTATACATTTCAAGAAAATTGTTGGTTAAATATTCGCAAACAGAACGAACCGCCGTTTCCGCGCCGAAATGAGAAAAAACAGCGGAACCTGCTCCATCAGCCAACGCGGATACAATTACGCCGTTATCGCTTGCGGAATAGGTCTTGTCCTGGCAAGGTATTCCTTCTTTCTTGTGACCTGTCCCGCAAAGTTCAAAGTTGATAGTAGTCCACATTGTTCTATATCTCTGCCCAACCTTTGATGCCATCTTGATCAAGAGGCACTTTCTCTCCAGGAATCGAGACTGATGTTCTTTCAATGCTTTTTCCAAGCCACTCAAAGAATTCGTCAAATTTCAGTCCCTGCAACTTTAATGGCGGTCGATTAGGCGAAAAACGCGATAAAACATCCAAGTTTGCTCCTTCAACCCCAATGGGAAATAAGGTTAATTTCTTTTCCGTGATTAGCGAGCAGGTTCGTTTTATTGCTCTTTCAAGTTCTTCTGGGTTATGACCTTCCGGCTGACCATCGGTTATAAGTACCAGCCACGGCTGAAAGTAGTCTATTCCAGCGTCTTTATACATTCTTTTTCTTTCTTCCAGAATGTCTAACGCCAGATTTACGGCTTCTCCCATTGGGGTAAGCCCATCCGCATATAGTTCGGGCGGTTCAGGACGCTGGTCTAACGTTTCAAAGTCTTCAACGATTTGCGCCTGACCGCCAAAAGTGACAATGCTTATCTCCGCGGAAAGCTTTGTTTTTATATTCCTCTCTATGACTTCATAGAGGGTACTTATACCTGAATTAAGCTCACGGATAGGATCGCCGCTCATCGAACCGCTGGTGTCAAGACACAAACACACCGGCAGGCGGGCAGTCGGATTATTTGCAAAATCCGATTTTCCAAAAACTGGTTTATCAGCCATGATAAAAACCTCCAAAATATAATTTTTTTAGAAAAGAAATCATATCCATATATTTTCTTTTACATTTAAGATATTCGTTTCTTTCAATATAGTCAATACATGAATCGATATAGGTATCTCTAAGTATAGCATATACTTTATCTTTTTGTGTATCATTTTTGAGATAATTGACTATTTGGGGCGCGATTTTATAGTATTCATCTATAAGCGACTTGCCATCATCCTGACTGGACAGCCAAGTATCCCTGAATTTTCTAAGTTGAGTTAATTCATAGCAGTTATCGGGTTTCCCAAAGTATTCACAATAATCTGTTGTAATAAAGCAAAGTGAAGACGAATTATTGCGCGATGTGTGCGATGCTTGCTGAGTATAATTACTACCCCCTGAGCTTTGCTCTTGCACCTTCTTATTTTGCCGGCACGCTTCACATCGCTTTGGTAAATCAAACCCCTTTTTTTGGAAAAATTGATATTCGCCATTTGTAATTTCAAACCCTGTCCCACATTTCGAACACACAATAGTTGTATATATTGCGTCTTTAAAACAATCGCGGCAAAGTCCATTTTGGGAATATTCTTTTTTAATTCTTTTGCCGCATTTGGAACATTCCATATATGCCTCATCCCTAAAACAATCGCGGCAAAATCCATCTTCTGAATGTTCTTTATCAACTTCTGTTCCGCATTTTTTGCAGACAATATAGGTCAGTTTCGGGCTTTTCTTAAAGCGTGAAGGAAATATCTCTTCAGACATTTTATCCTGTTCGGTAAATTTACCGCTATCAAGCAAAAAGAAATACTCTTTAAAAAGAAAAATCCAATTATCGACAGACAAACGATTTTTCTCGTTATTATTTGTCCCGTCTTTAGAGAAAGTATTATAAAAGGCTCCTTTTAGTTTTCTTGGCAGATGACTCCACATAAAACGCCAAGGACCATCAGGAGTTTTTTTGTTGGTTATTTCACCAAACGGATATGAAAAATCCATACTAATAATATTTGCCTTCTGATCGCCGCCCCCTTGATGCGAATAGGGCGGTTTACCGGGTAGCATAATCATAAAAAGAAGAGTTGATACCGCAAAATATTCATTTCCCAAAGTACGCAAGAATAAATAATCTTTATGACTTTTATGTATTTCCGGGGCGGTAAAATTTATCATACCTACAGTACAAGGATAACCTTCTATCTGATAACTGTCGGTATCTACAAAAAAAACTTCTCTTGACGACTTGACGAGTATATTCGCCGGGTTTATATCGCCGAGTATAATATTTCTTTCGTGCAAGTATTTTATCTTGTAAAGAATTGTCAGACCCAATTCAACCAATTCTTTCTTCTTCCAATTCGGAAATTCTTTTTCTAAATATGCCTTTGGTAAAAAAAGCGAAGTAGCAAGTTCTTTACCGGAAGCTTCGGGCATAAGATAACCAACGAACTGTTTGTCACCGTTATAAAGAGCTTCTACAGGAAAACATATTCCTTCCTTTGTTATTTTTTTTGAAATCATTAATTTCAATTTTTCCTGTTTCTGTTCCGTTAATTCTCCCTTTTTATATATTTTTGCAACATACGGCGTATTGGTTTTATATATAATACCCTCTTTACCGCCGCTATTGAGTTTTTTCTCTATTTTTATGGTACCGCCGATTCCAGTCAGCACAGAATCCCCTTCTACCGGTATTTTTGTGATCTGTATGGGATTATTAGAAACGTTTGTCATCGCATTGACAACCTTGAATTTTTCATCTTCGCCTGCTTTAGGGTTAAAAGCATTAGCTTTATTAGACATATTGTTCTTGCTTATATTGCCTGAAACACCTTCACCGGGCTTCGGCTCTATCTTTCCAAGAAATCCATAATGTGTAATTCTTTGCACGCTTATTTTCTTGCCCCGAACTGATTTTGATTCATTCAATTTGAGTATATCAACTCCTAAATCCCTATCCTGAGTTATCAATAAAAGATTATAATCTGTACGAAATTTTGTAAATACTGTATTAAATACATTATCGGCAAATTTATCGGACGGTTCGCCGCGTATTTCTATAAGCTTTGCGGATTTAAGAAATTCTAACGTTTTTTCAACATTGGTAGCCCTCTCGCGGGTAGCCAATTCTTTGGATTGGTCCGTTTTTATCTTTTGAACCTCTTCAATTACACGCAGAGGTACGATTATTTTAACCTGTTCTCTTTCCAGAATCGGCACAATATTTTTCCAAAAAAGGTCTGCGCCTTCATACAAGAGACTACAGGTGTCAATAAAGATTTTATAATTCTTTACAAAATCCTCTAATCTTTGTTGAGCTTGTATTGTTTTTTCATCACCTGTCTGCATCATAATACTTATCTGCCTTCAAGTTTTTAATAATACAATTATCAGTTAAAAAGGCTATTCTTACCTTTGCGCCGAAACTGCATAAGCCGTTGTCCGGCTCCAGTCCAAAAGTCCAAACCCGCTTGTTAAACATGACCTTTACTATATACCAGCAAAATAATTTTGTCAATAAATTCGTACTCAAATACGAAAAATTTTTTTCCTAATCAGCCGAAAATACTGCTGACAAAATTACCGATACCGCTATAAAAGAGTTCGCGCCTTCCGCGAAGTCGGTTGTAACGGATTTTACCGTACTAGCGGCGATTTTAACAATACTGCGAGACTTCCGCCGCGGCGTTGATCTTCTCCCGTACCAGTTCGCCGATAACCGCCGCAGGGCTTTTATGCGCCGCTTCCGCACGATTTTGAATGTAGTTTGCGGCAACCGCATCCAAACAATCCAGCAGAATACGCTGACGGGCAAACGCGCCGGGACGCGAAAAATTTACCCGGGGCGTCGTTTTCGTCCAGAGTTCATCTAAAGCGTCGTATTCTTCATCGGTCATATCCGCCATAATTACTCCTCTATGCCTAAATCCTTACGGAACTGTTTACGGCATTTCATCGCGTGAAATACCTTGAGCCTACCATCGTCTCGTTCATCATAGATGATTTCAAGCAAATTGCCGGATTTGTCAAAACCAACGGCAACTCGCTTGGTTACATCGCCTTCCTCGACAATACCATCAGCAAGATGATGCGATAAAACCCATAAAATGTTCTCCTCGCTCACATTATGCTTAAACGCCGACGGAACAATAGTAATCTCAACTTCCATTCTACACTGAAACCGGTATTTTCCTTATTATCAGCCGAAAATACTGCTGAAAAAATTTTTAACACCGCGAGCAACGTTTTTAACGCCTTCCGCGATGCCGGTTGCAACAGATTTTACCGTATTCACGACGGTTTTGACAATAGCCTTGCCCCCTTCCCAGATGGCGTGTCCTACGGTACTGCCTGCGATGCCGCCTACAACGCCTCCGGCGATGCCGCCGATTACCGTACCCGCGGGTCCCAATGCTGTCCCGATTGCCGCGCCAACCGCCGCGCCTTTCGCGCTTCCCGCTATACTGCCGACAAGACTGCACGTGGCGTCTCCGGCTTTGTTGAGAGCTTCCTCGCCGGTAAT
>JAIRPY010000087.1 GCA_031256905.1 Spirochaetaceae bacterium | reverse complement strand
AAACAGCGGAAGAACGGCAAACCCGCCATAAAACCTTTCTGGGAAATCGCGCCGGAAGAAGCCGGCGCGTGTCTCGACGCGATAAGCTGGCGGTACGCCAGTCTCGGGTATTTCCGGGGGGGCGGCTATTCGTCGGATTTCCTCACCGAAGGGGATATGCCCGTCACCATGTGCCGGATAAACCTGATCAAAGGGCTTGGACCGGCTTTGCAAATCGCTGAGGGCGTTACGGTTACGATTCCCGAAGAGGTTCACAACAAACTCGACCTCCGCACGGACCCGACCTGGCCCACCACATGGTTTGCGCCTCGGCTTACCGGCGAGGGGGCTTTCAAGGATGTTTATTCAGTAATGGCGAAGTGGGGGGCGAATCACGGCGCGGTTTCTTACGGGCATATCGGCGCGGACCTTATCACTCTTGCAAGCATCCTGCGGATTCCGGTGTGTATGCACAACGTTGAGCTGAATGATATATATCGTCCCAGTTATTGGAACGCCTTCGGTATGGACCCGGAAGGCGCGGACTATCGGGCGTGCGCCGCTTTGGGTCCCTTGTATCGGTAAAAAGTTCGAGGTTCCGGTTTTTTCGGATCGGGCAATTTCGGATCGGGAAAACCCGGAGGGCCGGGCCTTTATTTATAGAAGAAATTATGGAAAAGATTATCAACCGTCCCGAGGCGGATCCTCGGGAGCGTTTGGAGGCCTTGCGGGAATATGTTCGGAAAGGGCCTCCTCAAATCCGGAAAACCGAGGAAGTGAACAATCATATTCACACGATTTACAGTTTCAGTCCCTATACGCCGAGCATGGCGGCTTTGCAGGCCTGGCGGGCCGGGCTTTCTGCGGCGGGTTCGGTGGATCATGACTCTATTGCCGGGGCTGAGGAGCTCCTCGCCGCCTGCGGGGACCTGGGCCTGGGGGGGTGTACGGGTTTCGAGGTTCGGGTGAGTTTCAAAACCGATGCCGAGGGCCGGCCCGGGCCCTTTCGGGACCGGAAGATCAACAATCCGGACTCTTTGGGCTTGGCCTATATGACGGTCCAGGGAGTACCGAAGCCGGCCCGGGCTGAAATCCAGGCTTTTTTGGCTCCTTTGCGGGCGGCGCGGCTGGAACGGACTCGGCAGATGACGGATTCGGCGAATGTTTTGCTGGCTGAGGCGGGTTTGGAGGAGCTTGATTTTTCCCGGGATGTTATGGCCCTCTCTCAGTATAGTTCCGGGGGGGGTATAACGGAGCGGCATTTACTTTCTGCGGCGGCCGGGCGGCTGATTCGGAAGTATGGGAAGGGTCCCGGCCTTACGGAGGGGCTTAAAAGCAAATTCCAGGTGAAGGTATCCGGCCGGGCCGAGAAAAACCTGGGGGATCCGGGGAATATTCATTATCTTTTTGATTTATTAGGGGTCCTCAAGGCGGATTTTCTTCCCCGAATCTTTATTCAGCCTGGGGAAACCGAGTGTCTTCCGGCGAAGGCGGTTACGGATTTTGCTAACCGCCTCGGCGGGGTGCCTTGTTACGCCTATTTGGGGGATGTGGAGGAGTCCCCGACGGGAGACAAGAAGGCGGAACGTTTTGAAGACGCCTATTTGGAGGAGCTTTTCGGGGCCCTGCTTTCTTTGGGTTATCGGGGGGTGACGTATATGCCGCCCCGGAACACCCCGGAGCAGATTCGCCGGGTCCAAGGGCTCTGCGCCGAGGCGGGGCTGATGGAAATTTCCGGGGTTGACATTAACAGTTCCCGGCAATCCTTTAATTGTCCGGAGGTGCTTGCGCCGGAGTGCCGGCATTTGACGGATACGACCTGGGCCTTGATTGCCCATGAGCGTCTGGCCTCGGCGGATCCGGCTTTGGGTTTATTTTCCCTGGAGAATCCGAGGGCTGGGGGTTCTTTGGGGGATCGGTTGCGGGTCTACAGCGTTCTGGGCCGGGCCTTGGACCCTCGGCGGGCGGAGGAATCCGCGGAGAAGAGCGCAAAAAAATTACGGGAAGGTTTGTAAGATATGAGCATGGACCATACAATTACCGCGCCTTTGGTGCGGGGGCTTTGCATCAACGCGATTGGTCAATCTCGGGTAGTTATTCCGGGGGATGTGGAGGAGGTTCCGTCCCAGGCGTTGATTGTGGATTTGGCTTCGGCTTGGGGAGATGCGGCTCCCGACGAAGAGCGGGCCGCTAAAATTTTTCATGAGGCCTATACGGCTTGGGAATTTGAGCTTTCTCCGGCCGGCGTCGAGGCGGCGACTCAAAAGATTATCCCTAAGAAACAGCCCACCTGTGTGGCCGTGAAATTTGGGGAGTCTACGGAGGCTCTGTACTGGATTGATCAGGATTTGGATGAAGCTCAAAAACGCCGGGCCGCGAAGAATGCGGGGCCCGTGGACAGTTACACTCCTTCGGAGTATGAGGTGAAGCGCATCGGCACCGCGGCGGATAGATCGGCCGTGGTGAAGGATAAGATCGCCTTGGTTACCGGGGGCGCGCAAGGCTTCGGCGAGGAAATTGTCCGGGCCCTGGCGGCTTCCGGGGCCCTGGTTTTCATCGCGGACCTGAATTTTGCCGGGGCCCAGGCCTTGGCGAATCAGCTGAACGCTTTGGAGAAGCGGACCGCGGCGATTCCGGTGGCCGTGGATGTTTCCGACGAGGCTTCAGTGGAGGCCATGTTTCGGACCGTCGCGGAAACCACCGGCGGATTGGACCTTTGCATCAGCAATGCGGGCATCGTGAAGGCTGGAAGCGTCCTGGATCAGGATTTGCAGGCCTTTAATCTCGTGACCGGGATAAATTACACCGGCTATTTCCTTATGGTGAAGCAATGCGCCCGGATGCTCCGCCGGCAGTATTGGACCGCCCCGGCTTGGAAGACCGATATAATTCAGATCAACTCCAAGTCCGGACTGGAGGGGTCGAACAAGAATGGCGCCTATGCCGGGGGGAAATTCGGTTCTATCGGTTTGACCGCGAGTTTCGCCTTAGAGCTGGTGGATTACAACATCAAGGTGAATGCGATTTGCCCGGGGAATTTTTTTGACGGACCCCTTTGGTCGGATCCGGAAAAGGGACTGTTTGTCCAGTATTTGAAGACCGGCAAAGTCCCGGGGGCCCGGACGGTAGCGGATGTGAAGGCCTTTTACGCGGCAAAGGTGCCGATGAAACGGGGATGTACCGGCGCGGATGTCATGCGGGCGATTTACTACATCGTCGAGCAGGAGTACGAAACCGGTCAAGCGATTCCCGTTACCGGCGGGCAGGTGATGCTTCATTAGTCCGGCCGGCTTGTTCGGCCTTCTCTCGGCTTTGGAACCCTAAGCCGAGAGGCCGGAACGAGGCCCTTCGCATCTTTTCCCTTCCGGGTAATGCTTTCTTACCCGAGGGAAATACTTTCTTACCCTTGGGTAAAACTTTCTTACCCTTGTGTAAAACTTTCTTACCCTTGTGAGATGCTTTCTTACCCCTGTGTAAAACTTTCTTACCCTTGTGTAATGCTTTCTTACCCTTGTGAGATGTTTTCTTACCCTTGTGTAATGCTTTCTTACCCTTGTGTAATGCTTTCTTACCCTTGTGTAATGCTTTCTTACCCTTGTGAAAAACTTTCTCGCTTTTGTGTAAGACTTTCCAATAAGGGCCAGACACTCCGGCAGGCCGGAAAGCCTTAGGGAAACGAGAGCCAGACACCTCGGCAGGCCGGGAAACCTTAGGGAAGCAAGTGCCAGACACTCCGGCAGGCCGGGAAACCTTAGGGAAACGAGTGCCAGACACCTCGGCAGGCCGGGAAGTCTTAGGGGAAAAAGTGCCAGACACCTCGGCAGGCCGGGAAGCCTTAGGGAAACGAGGGCCAGACACCTCGGCAGGCCGGGAAGCCTTAGGGAAATGAGAGCCAGACACTCCGGCAGGCCGGGAAACCTTATGGAAAAAAGTGCCAGACACCTCGGCAGGCCGGGAAGCCTTAGGGAAACGAGAGCCAGACACTTCGGCAGGCCGGGAAACCTTAGGGAAGCAAGGGCCGGAAACCTCGGCAGGCCGGAAACTCTTAGGGAAACGAGAGCCAGACACCTCGGCAGGCCGGAAAGCCTTAGGGAAAAAAGGGCCGGCCCTCGGAATACCCTAAAGTTGACAAGAAAGAGAAAACTTTCTACTATATCAACGATAAGGATAGTATATGCCGACGATGGTACAAGGTGTAGAAAAAGAATTCCTGCTTAAATCTTTTTACGATGATCAGACGGATATTATGTGCCGGCACAACCGGCTGATCTATACGATGCAGATAGAAAAGCTCGAAAGAAGGGAAATCGCTTTTAAGACGAAGGAACCGATCTCCGGATTGACCCCGGGGAATAGGCTGGATCTCACCGTGGATTATAAGGGCGTGATAGTCGTCTTTGTAGTGGAAGTCTGCCGAATAAGCGAGACCGGATTCGTGGCTTCCTTTCCGGGGGTCCTGTATAAGAATCTCGACCGGGCCTATCCCCGGGTGACCTTTCCCGAGGAGATGCATCTGCGCTTCGCCTTTACTCAAGAGCGGTACTTTTTGCCCTTTTCGGGATCGAAAAAGACGGCCCCTCCGGGGGCCGAGGAAATCCTGGCCTCCCCGGGAGATTCGGTAAACGCTATAGCCGAGGCTTTAGCCCTTTGGGTGAAGGAATCCGCCGGGGAATACAAATTTCAACTCTTCAAAGAGGCCCAACCCGCCAGCTTAGAAGAGCAAATTCTCGTCAAAACCGGCAAAATTCTCTTCCTGCCTTCTACCAAAGGGGAAGCCAAAGAAGCCCTCCCGGAAAAAGACCCGGGGAATAACAACCGATGCATCACCAAAGAAATCTTTCAGGAGACCTTACAGGACCTCGGCATCGGGGCCTCCCGCTTCGAAGGGGCCCTCAATCAGTTTATCCTGGCCAAACGAAGCAAAAATATCGCCGGGGACCTCTGGATCCCCCTGAATTTCAAGGAATATACGGCCGGATATATCCATTACTGGACCGTCCAAGAAGATAAGCCTCCCCTGGCCTACCAAACCGGAGAAAAACTCTTCCAATACGCCAACAGTCTCGTCCAAGCTCTGGAAAAACAGGGCTACTTCGAGGCCTTTACCTTAAAAGATAAGTTTATCTCCGTCCAAGGAGTAAATATCAGCGCGGGAGGAGTCCTCTTTTCCTACCCCAAGTCTTACATCGCCGAAATGCTCGATCTCAATGCCGAAATTACCCTGAAATTACTTATCCCGAAACGTACGGTAACGGTCAAAAC
The DNA here is from genome assembly GCA_031256905.1 of Spirochaetaceae bacterium. Classification (GTDB taxonomy): domain Bacteria; phylum Spirochaetota; class Spirochaetia; order Treponematales; family Breznakiellaceae; genus JAITHW01. The sequence continues at coordinate 23,891 of JAIRPY010000087.1, read as the reverse complement.
AAAGATTTTGCGCCGGCAGGCTGAAAAAAGGGCCGTGTATTTTGGGTGTCACTTTTTGGGAATGGCCCCGGAAGACGTGCGGTTCCTTTATGAATACATCTACGGGAAAGCCTTCGCCGAATCGGGATCGATTCTTTTCTAGGGTTTTAAAACGAACGCCCGGTTTTCCCGGATTTTCCGGATCCTGATGGCCCTGATGCTCCTGATCGGCACGGCCGGGGCCCTGAGGCCGGCCCAACGAGAGGTCCTCAAAAGGATGCGGACCCTCCGGGACGGCCTGATCCGGACCGGAGAAACGTATCTGCATCGCCGAATCAGCTACTCCTCGATGGGGCCCTCGATTTTCGGGGCCCTGGAGATTCGGAATCTCCGGATCGCCGACGCCGAGGGCCGGAATCTCCTGACCGCGGAAACCCTCAGCCTCCGGTACTCTTTCTTCCGGCTCCTCCGGGGAGACCTTCTCGGGGCCCTCCGGGAGATTAGACTCGGCCGGCCGGCCCTTTTCTTCGACGCCGAAAAGGATGCGGATCTCCTCGAGCTGATTTCCCCCTATTTTTCAGACCTTTCCGGAGCCCCGGGCCTGCCTAAGGACCTGCGAGTCGGAATTCGAAACGGCGAAGCCCAGGGCCGGGCTCAAGAAAAAACCTTTCTCGCCCGGGGAGTCGCCTTCGACGCAACCCTGAGGGAAAACCGAATCCGATTTCGAGGGAATGGAACCCTCGGCCTGCCCCTGGGGTCCCTGCCCCAATTCAAATTCGCTTTCCGGCTCTCCGGGGACAGCCGGGCGGATCTCGAAAACGGTACCGCCACCTGCACCTTCCAGTCCCTAGCCGACGAAGCCCTGCGCTTCCAGCCCCTCACTCTCAACCTCACCCTCGCGGATAACCGCCTCGCCCTCCGCAAGATAAACGACCAATCGGCCTTCGATTTTTCCATCGCCTATAACCTAAAGACCGAACGCCTCACCGGAGCCTTCCGATGCGAAGGCTTCTCCCCCCAAGACAGCATCGCTTTCGCCGGGCCCTGGCAAAACTTTACCCCCTGGCTCCAGCTCAAAATATCCGGCTCCCTCGCCTTTGAACAGGCCCCGGACACCCCCTTCCGGTACACCCTCAACCTCTACGGCGCCTCAAGCTCTTCTAAACCCCAGGGAAAGGGCCTCGCCTTCGACATCCGAGGGGCCGGCAATCTCCAAGAAGCGGCCCTAGACGACGGAGCCCTGTATATCGGAGCCGGAAGCATCCGGTACCGGGGCCGAATTGTCTTCTCCCCGGCCGCTCTGGAAGGAACCCTTTCCTTTTTAAACGCCGGCTTCACCGAAACTTCCGGCATAACCGGCCGGCTTACCATCGCCTCCGAAGATCGGCGCATCAACCTGCTGGGACGAAATGTCGCCTTCGGAGATAAAACCTTTTCCGAAATCCGAGGGGCCGCTCTTTTCGGGGAAAAAACCATCACCTTCGAGGCCGCCCTCAAAGGTGAAAAAGAAGAATCCCTCAAAGCCGAAGGATTTTACGAAGCCGGATACGCAGAAATGCATCTCGCTTTGGATGCCCTAAGCGCGGAAGAGGGTCTCGCCTTGGCTCGGCCCTTCGTGAATCTCCCGGACCTGCCGATAAGCGGAATCAGCCTCAACGCGAAGGTTTACGGCTCCACCGATTTCACCCATTTCTCCTTCCACATCCCGGCCCTTGCCGCCGTCGACGCCGACCAAACCGAAGTGTTTTCCGCCCTCCTCTCCGGCACGGACCAACGTTTCCAGCTCCACCGAGGCCGAATCCGCTGGAAAGGCGAAGATATTACCCTAATCGCCAACGCCGATTTCACCGAGGCCCAAACAATAATCTTCGCTCTGGACGCTACCTACTTCGATAAACAGTACGCCTTTGAAGGCGCGATGCTGGACCGCAACACCTTGACCATTCAGGGCCTGTACGGACTAAGTTTGTCCCTCCATTCAGATGAATCGGGAAGCTATTCCGGGGTTTTGGAAGCCCGGAATGTGCCGGTACCCTACCGAGGACGGCCGGGGCGGTGCAGTATCAACGCGTCTTGGCGCTACGAGTCCCCCGAGGCATGGTCCTTCGATCTGCATAATTTCGAGGTGGCCGATATATTTACCACCTATTCGGCTAATCCGATAGGCACATCCCTGAAAATTTCCGGCCAAGCGAATCAGGCCGGCGCGGCCTTCCGGGATGTGTACTTTAACGACGGCCGGGGAGCTTTGCGGGGCGGATTAACCGCGGCTTGGCCGGACGGATTTTCTTCCGCCGCGGGCAACCTCAGCTTGGAAGATGAAACCAAAACCGAATGGTACGATATTACCGCCGGCCTTACCGGGAAAGGCTTTACCCTTTCGTTTTCCGGGAAGGATATGCAGTTAGGGCGGTTTCTTCCGTTTAATCCGGTAGTTTCCGGGTCCCTGGATGTTTTGTGGGATTCGAAGGATTCCTTTTCCGGCAGTCTTAGGCTGGATTCGCTTACCGCGCGGTTTTCCGATAGGGATGTGTACCTGACCGGAAGGGCCGACATCGATACCGAAACCCTAAACCTCCGGGAAGTTACCGCCCGGTTCGGCGAAGTTTCCGGGGAGGTGTCGGCCCTGACGATAAACCGCCGGACCAGCCAAGCGGACGCGGCCGCGCAGATTCAGTTTCTTTCGCCCCAAATTAACGGAGATCTGTCCTTTACGTTGGGGCTTACTTTTAAGCCCTTATCTTCATGGTTTTCGTTTATGGATGCAATAGATGAATTTGAAGGTTTTTTATCGGTGGAAGCCTGCCGATTCAATACCGTCCGGTCCGAAGAGCCTTTCAAATTCGTTTTTTCCCGGGCCGGCGAAAGGGTGAGGATTTTTGGGGGTCCCCGGGATATGATTCGGGTTATGGTGTCTGACACCGGAGATTTTTATGCCGGGTTTTCCAATCCTTCCCCGATTCGAGGGGTATGCATCGGCAGTCTGAATTTTAAGGAAAACCGCATTGACGTGCAGACTCAAAATCTTTACGTGGATCTTACGTCTTTGTGGCGGATTGTGCCTTCGGAGGTGAAAAATACGGTTAATATCACCGGAGGCTTTGCGACCGCTTCGGTGCGGATTGTGGGGAATCTGGGGGACCCGGAATTTTTCGGTTCCGCCCAGGGAAATGGAATCCGCCTGGGCATTCCTAAGTTTTTAACCGCGGATATTCGTCCCGTTCCTATAGTCCTAACCTTTGAAGGCGCCGCTCTGAGTTTCGGTCCCCTGCCGGCCGGGGTAGGCGAGGGGCAAGGAACCGTAGCCGGGACCTTTCATTTCGACCGGTGGATTCCCGATACCTTTGACTTGGAAATCCGGGTGCCCCGGTCAAGTCCGATTCCTTTTGGGTTTGACCTTTTGGGGATTCTTTCTTACGGCAAGGCTTCGGGGAATCTGAATCTTTCCCTGCGGGATTTGCTGTTTACGGTCGCCGGAGATTTGACGGCCGACGAAACCGAAATAACCCTCAGCGATATATCTTCAGAAGCCGGAACTTCTCAGGATGCTCCGGTCGGCTTGGCCGTGGATCTCAAAATTACCTCCGGGAAAAAAATGGAATTCATGTGGCCCAACGCGGAGTGGCCTATTATCCAAGCCTATGTCGCCCTGGGAAACAGCGTCCGGATTACGAGTAATTCCCTGGCCAACCAGTATTCGATTATAGGCGAAGTGCAAATGCAGGGAGGCGAGTTTTTTTACTTTGAACGGAGTTTTTTCATCCAAAACGCGCGGCTTATATTTAACGAAAATCAGAACCGCTTTGAACCCCGGCTTACCGCCCGGGCTGAAGTGCGGGATCAGGTCAATAACGAACCGGTAACGATTGCGATGATTATCGATAATGCGCCCTTGACGTCCTTTACGCCGCGATTTGAGGCTACTCCGCCGATGTCTCAGACGGAAATTGTTTCCCTTTTGGGGCAGAGTTTTACCGGCATCGCCGCCGGCAGCGCGGCCCCGAGCCCCGAGACGCCCGCCGGGTCCGGCAATACCGCCATGGCGGACCCCATGGTGCTTCTTACCTCGGCCACGGACCTTCTTGTGCAGACCCAGTTATACCGAAAACTTATCCGGGGGGTTCGGAATTTCTTTCCCTTTATCGATATGCTGAGTTTCCGGACCCAAATTTTGCAGAACGCACTGCTCATCGAGTACCGCAAACGGAGCGGATTTACCGATGTCAACGGCGGGGAGTACGTGGCCGGTATAGGTAACTATTTTGACAATACAAGTGTTTTTATAGGTAAATACGTGACCCCGGATATGTTTTTCCAAAGCACGTTGTCCTTGCGCCAGTCAAAGTATTATAATGATGTCCAGGGATTTAATTTGGAAAATCTGCAAATAGAATCGGATTTTGGGATTGACTTAAAAAGTCCGTTTTTTAATATTCAGGTAAATCTGTCGTTTTTATACGATACACGATATTTTAAACTTGAACAGCCTTTTATTAGCGATGTATCTTTTGCGGTATCGCTGATTCGGCGGAAGTCGAGCTGGGAAGAGATGTTTTCATTCTTAAAGCCAGCTCCGCCCGCCCGGGGGGCTCCTAAAGCCAAGGCAAAATAGGAGCCCCCCGGGCCGGCCTTTTTTCTAAGGGCCATAAAAGAAACCGGGATAGTTTTTTCATAAGATGGGAGTTTTGGGTATGCGGATATGTATGGTACTGACCTTGTTGGTATTGGCGGTTTTTTCAGGATTTACTCAGGAATCCGACGATTGGTATCAGGGGAAACCCATCAAGGATATTCAATTTGTGGGTCTCAAGCACGTAAATCTTTCGGATTTGGAGAGCATCATTTCTTCTTTTAAAGGACGAACCTTCACGGATGACGCGTACTGGGAGCTTTACGGACAGCTTTACGCGCTGGAGTACTTTGAACTCATCACTCCCAGCGCGATCCCCTCGGACCCGTTTCGGTCTGGGGTTATCGTGAAATTCGAGGTGAAAGAACGTCCCATCGCCACCCGCATCACCTTTACCGGGAACGCCCATATCCGCCGGGCCGACCTCCTAAGCGCGATCTCCCTTAAAGTCAACGACGTGGTAAATCAAATCAAAATCCAAGCCGACGAATACGCCATCGTCGCCAAGTACCTCGAAAAAGGCTACCCAGACGTCAAAGTATCCAGCGCAACCGAAACCCTCGCGGAAGGCTCAATCCATGTCTCCTTCCGCATCACCGAAGGCGAAAAAATCGCCATCAAGGCATTCATCTTCGAAGGCAACTCGGTGTTTGCCAGCAGAACCTTGCAAGCCCAGCTTTCCCTCAAGCCGAAGGGCCTCCTCAAAGACGGGGCTTTCCAAGAAGCCAAACTGCTGGCGGATCAGGAAACCCTCCGAAGCTACTACCACAACCGGGGCTACCTCGACGCGGAAATTACCGATACCACCCAGCACATCGAAAAAGACGAAAAAGGCAACTCCCTCATGACCATTACCTTCAAGATTAACGAAGGAGGCCAGTACAAATTCGGCGGAGTGGCCTTCGAAGGGAATAAAATCTTTTCTACCGAGGAACTCACAAAACTCATCAACTCGAAAGTCGGAGACACCGCAAACGCCCAGCACATCGAAATGGACTTACAACGGGTAGCGGATATGTATTACAACGACGGCTACATCTTCAACAGCATAGGCCGGGACGAAACCCGCAATAAAGAACAGGGAACCATCAGCTACACCGTCACCATAGTAGAACGAGGCAGAGCGCACATCGAAAACATCCTCGTCCGGGGCAACAAAAAAACAAAGGATTACGTCATCCTCCGGGAGATTCCCCTCGAAAGCGGAGACGTGTTTTCCAAGACAAAAGTAATGGAAGGCTGGCGGAATCTCATGAATCTCCAGTTTTTCTCGGTAGTCGCCCCGGAAACGCCCCAAGGCAGTGAGGATGCCCTCATGGACTTGGTAATAAACGTCGAAGAACAGCCCACTACGGATATTCAGGCGGGCATTACCTTTTCCGGCAGTACCAACCCGGATGACTTTCCGGTATCGTTCCTGCTGAAATGGACGGACCGCAACTTCTTCGGGACCGGCAATATGCTCGGCGCGGAAGCGAACATCTCCGCGTATACCCAAACCGCATCCCTAGAATTCACCTGGCGATGGTTTTTGGGTCTGCCCTTGTCCTTGGGCTTTGACTTTACCTTCCAGCACGCATTACGTTACGCCGCCATGAACAACACCCCGCCGTACTTCAAGGGCAACGAAACCTACGCCTTTCCGGATGGTTTCAGTTCCTACGAAGAATACGCCAGTTCCAATAAACAGCCCTCCAGCGAATACCTCATGCAATACGACCAATGGCGGCTTTCGTTTGGAGTGTCTTCGGGCTATAGGTTTTCCACCTTCGCGGGCGTACTGGGCGTCGGCGGCGGAGTCCGGACCGGCTTGGTGCTGAATACCTTTAACGAAAACCTATACCGCCCCTTTGATCCGGCGATTCGGGACCGGAATAACAAGTGGACTCCGGCAAATTCCCTTTCCGCCAGCGTGTATCTGGATAACCGAGACCTGTACTACGATCCATCCAATGGACTCTACGCGATTCAGCGGTTTGGCTTTTACGGCATCTTCCCCATCGAGCTGGAGCATTACTTCCGGAGCGACACCAAGGCCGAGTATTTTCACACCTTGCTGAAATTCGACATTACCGATACCTACACCCTGAAATTTATACTAGGCATTCACACCGGCCTTTCTTTCCTCTTTCCTCAGCCGGGCCGGGAACTTCAGATCGAAAATTACAACCGCCTCTCGATAGACGGTATGTTTACCGCCCGAGGGTGGATCAGCGAGTATTACTACAAGGGGCTGGCCCTTTGGGAAAACTGGCTGGAACTCCGGATTCCTTTTGTGCCGGGCATTTTAAGCTGGGATTTCTTTTTCGATGCCGCCGCGGTCAAGGAGACTCCTCAGGCTTTGTTCACGAGTCTGAGCTTAACGGATCTGCGCTTTAGTTTCGGCGGAGGACTGCGGCTGTCGATTCCCCAATTCCCCATTAGGCTGGGGCTGGCGAAACGATTCAAAGTCACCGATAACGGCGTTGAATGGCCTAAGGGAAATATTTTCGGTGCCCTGGATTTATATTTCGCCTTTACCTTAGCAACCTATTAGGAGTATACTCTATGAAGAAACTAATGCCGGCCCTGTTTTTTCTGTTCTGCTGGGGGATCCCGGCAGGGGCGCAACAGCTCACCCGTTTTGCGGTAGTGGATTTACCTCGGGTGTATTTGGCCTTTTTTCGGGAATCCCGGGCGGTTCGGGAATTTGAAGAGCAGAGCGTGCGGGTTCAGGCTGAAATCGACCGTCTGACTCGGGAAATTCAGACCTTGCAGACCGACCGTTTCAACGCCGAATCCCGGGGGGATCGAACCCAAGCTCTGCGGCTGGAAAACGACATCTACCGAGCTTCAGAGTACCTAAAAGAATATTATCGGGTTAAAAGCGCGGAGCTGGAGGATAAAAAGACGAAACTCGTCCAGTCGGATACCTTTAGAACCCAAGTGTATGACGAGATTCGGAATATCGCCGAAAGCGAAGGGTACAGCATGGTCCTAAACCTTAAAGACGATATTCTTTGGTACAGCCCCACGGTAGATATTACCGATAAAGTTATTCAGAACCTGCGCTCAAAAACCAGCCGCTAAAGGCTCGCCTCGCCCTAAGCCGGCAGGCCCGGCGCAGGAAAGGCGGAGGGTCATGGAAAAATATGAATCCGGGTCGATGATGGATCAGTATAGACGGATAAAACGAGACCATCCGGGAGAAGTATTGTTATTCCGGCTTGGGGATTTTTATGAAATGTTCGACGATGAGGCAAAAGAAATAGCCCGGCTCTTAGGGCTGACTCTTTCGGCCCGGCAGGGGCATCCCATGTGCGGTATTCCTCAACACCGATTACGGCATTACATCGGCAGACTTTTAAAACAGGGAAAAAAAGTCGCGGTCTGCGAACAGGTCTCCGAACCGGGGAAGGGGAAAAATCTCATCCAGCGCAAGGTCTTGGAAGTCATCACTCCGGGAACCACGGTGGACGAAGATTTTCTCGATCAGGGAAGCGCGAATTATCTTGCGGGCCTGGGGTCCTTGGAAACCGGGGAGGTCGGTTTTGCCTATATCGACTTATCTACCGGCGACTTTTTTGCGACGTCCTTTCCCCGGGAGCAAGGGGCGGCGCGGTTTCGGCAGGAACTGGAGCGGCTTCAGATTCGGGAGATTATTGTCCCGGAAACCCTTCCCATAACCGCGCCGGACCTGGATGGGATTCTCTCGGCCTGCTCGGGGCTTATGGTGAACCGCCGCCCGGAGTGGCTTTTTGACCTGGATCGTTGCCGGGAACGGCTGGAGAAGCAGTTCGGCACGGCAAATCTGAAGGGTTTCGGCCTGGGGGAGGCCATGCCGGAAATCGGGGCTTCCGGGGTGATTTTGGATTATCTCGACACCACCGCGAAGATCTTCATCCCCCACATTCGCTCTATTCGGGTGTACCAGGAAACCGAATTCGTGGGGCTTGACGACGCTACTCAGCGCAATTTGGAACTCATCCGGAGCCTCCGGGGCGAGGAAGACGCCATATCTCTCATGAAAGTAATGGATGAAACCCGAACTTCCATGGGGCGGCGGCTTCTCAAGCGGCGGATTTTGCATCCCCTCCGGAATTTAGAAGCGATTAACAAACGGCTTGACCTGGTGGAACTTATTTTTCGGGATCAGCAGAGGCTGGGGAAGTTTCAGGAGATTCTGAAGCGAATGCCCGACCTGGAACGTCTTGGATCCCGGCTCGGGATGGACAAAGCGCATGGCAAAGATATGATGGCCCTCAAAATCGCGTTGATGTTATTTGCGGATCTGGAAGTTCTTATTCAGGAGCTTTCTTTTGGGTTTGAGGCGGAAGAAGCCGCGGCTCTGAAGGAAGACGGTTTTTCCCGGCTCCGGGGACTCCGGGACCTCCTCGAGGCGGGGCTGTGCGAGGAGCCGTCCACGGCTCTCAACGAGGGAAAGCTCATTCGGGATGGCTACAACCAAGAGTTGGATAATTTCAAAACCCTCAAACAGAACGGCCGGGCTTTTTTGGAAGAATACCTTGAAGAAGAACGCCGGCAGACCGGCATTACTACGTTAAAAATCAAGCATAACCATCAGCTTGGGTATCATCTGGAGGTGACCAATTCGCATTTGACCAAAGTTCCCCCCCATTTTATCCGGCGTCAGGGCATGGCTTCGGCGGAACGGTTTACGACCGATAGGCTTTCCGCATTGGAATCGGACATAAACAACGCGGAAGATCATATCATCGACCTGGAAAAGCGGCTTTTTCTCGAATTGCGGGAGAAAGCGAAGGAGCTTATCCCTGAATTGACTTCCGCGGGGCGGCGGATCGCTGAACTTGATACGGCGCAATCCTTAGCTTGGGCGGCGACGGTCCATGGGTGGGTGCGTCCTCTGGTGGACACCCAAAACCGCCTGCGGGTTATCGCCGGGCGGCATCCGGTGGTTGAAGCCTATCTGCCGGCCGGGGAATTCATTCCCAATGACATAGATCTCGCCAGGGATAATATTTCTTTCGCGCTCATCACCGGACCGAATATGGCGGGAAAATCCACGTATCTTAGGCAGGCCGGGCTTATTACTATTATGGCGCAAATTGGAAGTTTTGTGCCGGCGAAGGAAGCCGCGGTGGGCATCGCGGACCGTATTTACTGCCGGGTGGGCGCCTCGGACAATCTTGCCCGGGGCGAATCAACGTTTATGGTTGAGATGAATGAAACCGCGTACATTTTAAATACCGCCACGGAAAAAAGCCTGGTTATCATGGATGAGGTGGGACGCGGGACCGGGACTAAGGACGGACTTTCTATTGCCTGGGCGGTAAGCGAGGAACTCCTGGAGCTTGGATGCAGAACCCTTTTTGCGACCCATTTTCATGAGCTTGCGGAAATACAACACCTGGGCTTAGCGAATCGATCCATGGAAGTGCTTGAGCGGAACCGGGAAATTATCTTTTCCCGAAAACTCCAGGAGGGGCCGGCGGAAAAATCCTACGGAATCCACGTTGCCCGGCTGGCAGGTTTGAGCGAAAAGGTGTTACTCCGGGCGGACCGGATTATGGAACGGCTTGAGGAAAGCGGAAAAGTTCTGCATCACCCGTTGACGGCCTCGGCCGCCCCCGGAAACCCGGAAATAGAACCGCCCCCGGAAACTATCGAGGAATGGCGGGAACGGGTTAAGTTCGAGCAGTTTATGGAAGACCTGCTGGCGATTGAGCTGGATCGCATCACTCCTCTGGAGGCCCTGAATTTAATTCATACATGGAAACAAGTTTTTCAGGGACGCGTCGGGTTCCGGCTTACCCCGCGAAGCCGCCAGAGCAGGGCCGCCCCCAAACCAGGCCCCTCCCTTTTCGACTGATCGCCTTACTCCGAAGAGGAAAGAAGTTCCGCTAAAGCCGTTTCTTCCCCGGGGGATAAAGCTCCCGGAAGAATCGCCGGAAGAGTCTTATCCGGAGGCAGTAGAAATCCCTGATCAAGAAAACGTTGAAACAGCGCGGAGTACGATGCATCCCCGAAATACGAAAGATAGATACCTTTTCTGCGCCAAAGTCCGGCGGAAATCGCTTTTTCTATTTTGGAGAAATTTAACCGGCTCCGGGCGTCCCCCCAGGCGATCAGATCGTGTACGCTTCGGGCTGTACCGGCAAGTAAAACCGGAGATATATAATCCGATGCCGGAAGATCGGGAGGAGCTTCCCGAAACAGTAACACTTTCGGAGCTAGGGCCCAAGGCAGAACCGGCGACATCAGCGCGCCGGCCTCCGGCAAAGCAAACGCAAAAGGATCGTCATCCTGCTCAAAGGGACGCCAGATGCCTAAAGACGATATACCAGCGCGGTAAATCGCGGATTCATCGGCGTAGATTTTGAAGTCCGCGCCCGGAAAAAGCCGGGATAAGGCTTGGGCGAATTGCCGCTCTTTTGGGTGAGGAAAGGCCGCAAACAGCCCTCGTTCAGCGGTATTTTTGACTTCCCGCAATATTCCTGCCGGCGTATGTCCCAGCACGGCCGCGCCGCCTAACTGCCAAAGGTCTACAAGACGTTTGCGGTTTTGAGTATAGAGCCGCCAATCCCTCGCCCTAAGGATGGGAGGAACCTGACGCAACAGCTTTTCTGCCGTATCTTGGGGAAACAGTTTTTCTGTCATGCTATTTCCCGCCTGTTTTAGAAGCGCGAATCCGTTCTTCTTTAATTTTGCGTCCCTTTTCCCATACCGCCCGAAGAATCACTTCGCCGTTTATGTATAACTCTTCGATTTCCAACTCGTCTTCCCGTCTGACTATTCGTTCCAAAACTCCTTGTTTGTAATTTCGTTCAAGAATACGATTTCCGGCGTTGTCATATTCGTATTCGGTTCGGCGTTCATCGCCGTCTGCTTTCCAGTCAATCGATTTCAGCCGATCTCCGTCCCAGGTATTGCGAAGTTCCCCCCGGACTGTTCCTTCGGCATCTCGTCTCGTTTCGGCCAGCAGTTTTCCCCGTTCATCTGTCATGTACCCAACTTCATCCTGCGGCGCGGCATCGGCGGCGTCTTGCATAAACGCCGACGTATACGGCGTAACCGGTGTAATAAACAGTTCTTCTTTCCATGTATTGGAACCCAAATAAGGAAACTTACTTTGAGTGACCTTATCTTCTGTATAGGTCCGGGTAATTGACCGCAGAGCCTTTGAACGGCTGTAACGGTATTTATCAGAAATAGATTCTGCTGATTCCCCTTCTTCTGAGGAGGTTTTCCGCTGAACATCCGCTCTTACAAGAAGATCTCCTTTGTAAACGTAGGCGATTGCCCTTTCAGAACCATCCGGGTAAAACTGCCGATCCTCGGTAATAAAACCGCGCTCATTATAAACTTCTATAAAACCAGTAAAAGGAAGTATCCCGGGATTTTCATCGATGCTATCTGCTTCAGTTTGCGGAATCGATGAAGAAGCGGAATTGCCTGCGGCAGATACCAAGCGAGTAACGTTTTCAGCATCCTTGCATATCCATTGCCGTCTTGATTCCGCTCCATTTTCATACAAGATATGCAGTTCAGCCTTATAATAGGGCTTGAAATAGGGTTGAAGATGATCCGGCAGTTCTTCAGGATCGATAAACGCCGCCCCAAGGGCGTAGACGTTTCGCAGAGCTACGATTTTGGATGGCATATATTCTAAAACCATCCCCGCCGCATTAGAACGATACCACTGTTCACAGAAAAGCTGTTCTGTTCCTGCAAAAAGCAGTAACAAAAAGGAACAGCAATTACGCAAGACCGACGAATTCCAAAGAATAGGCCTGAGGATTAAAGGAAGTAATGTGTTCATATTTTTCACCGTTACAGGTAAACGCTACCGGCAGTTTTAGTTCATCCGCCAGGGAAAAAACCACGCCGCCTTTTGCGCTGGAATCGATTTTAGTTAGAATCACGCCGTCCAGGGAAACCGCTTCATGAAACGTTTCGGCTTGAACAAGGGCGTTTCTGCCGGTAGTAGCGTCCAATACAAGCCATTTTATATAGGCCGCCGACCGCGCTTTAGACGATACGATTCGGTCTATTTTTTTGAGTTCTTCTATCAAAGCGGTTTTGGTGTGCATCCGTCCTGCGGTATCCGCGATGATTAAATCTCCGGCTCCTGCCTGAGCCGCTTCGATTGCGTCATACACAACCGCCGCCGGATCGCCGCCGGATTTGTGCGCGATTACCCGCACGCCTAACCGTTCTCCGTGGATTTTAAGCTGATCGATGGCCGCCGCGCGAAAGGTATCCGCCGCCGCAAGAAGGGGTTTCCGTTTCTGTAAACGCCACAAATCCGCGAGTTTCGCCGCAGTAGTGGTTTTTCCCACGCCGTTCACGCCCAGCAGAAGAACTACTCCCAACTCCCCGGATTCGCCCAAGCCGAAATCAGCCGGCGGCGGAATCAACTTCGCTTCCAACAAGCCCGCCAAGGCCCGGCGCACATCATCCCCCTCAACGAGCTTCTCTTTCTTGCAGACTTCTCGTAGATTTTCCGTCATCTTGTACGCCCCAGCAGGTCCAAAATCGCCCTCAACGAGCAAATCCGTCAAAGCATCAAAAAACTCATCAGAAATAGCTTTACGAATTCCAAAAAATTGTTTTAGCCGCTCAGTAAATTTCATTTTCTTCCTTAATTCTAATTCTTCTTTATTCTAAAAAACAGAAAAACTTTCTATTTTAAAACTATTTGATTTGCTTTTGCTCCAAAGGGTCTGGAGTCTTTCCAGCGGTACGAATATACACCACAGTACGATATATAACTTCCGCAGTTACCAGACCAAAAACAACCCAGGCGCCGATAGAAATAACTTGTCCGCTTTGGGCGGTTTCGTACAGCGATGCATAGCCCGTATTTCTGTACGCGCTGACCTGCGAATCGCTTAGGCCCTGCAACAGAAACGCTGTCGGCAAAGCGATCCAAAACCGCGCCCAAGAACCGTAAAACTGCCGCCGAGCTTTTGCGACTCTGCCCTCTCCGGCGGCGGGAGGTATATTGGTTTGCAAAAACAGCGCGCTCGAACCAGTACCGCCCCGGTGAATTCCGGAGCCGGTTTTTCCATCTGGAGTCTCAACATGAAAAAAGAAATCCTCCCCTCCGGGAATCTCCACATCCAAAGGCGTCTGACCGAGATACAACGCCCCCCGGTACAAACGCGCGGATTCATCAGGAACAGTAACGGCCAACGCTTCTTTGCTCAAAGGCTGTAAGTTGATGTACAGTTCCGCAAGCTCTCCCGGGTGAAGCTCCAGGGATGTACTTAAAGGCTGATGCTCGTCCGCAAAGCTGTCTACCCGAAGGATCCCCGGCGGATGCTCCAGGGGACCGACTTCGCCGGAGCCGGCAAAGGAATCATCCAGCAGGATAACCGCGTCCTTTGGGGTTCCGTGAACGACCACCGCCGCAGGTTTTTCTCCTGAAACCGCGGCAGACACTCGATCCGCCAATTCCCGCACCCCCTCCTGAGTATCTTCGATAGAAAAAATCACTCCATCTTCATACTCAAAAGATTGGCTATACCGAGTGTAAAGCCGTAAAGTAAAGTACAAACGCCCATGAAATTCAACGCCTTTTCCGGTAATGAAAGCGTCGGATTTTTCCCCCAGACAGAATTGATACTCTAATCCGGCCTGCGGCGGGGCCGGAAACTCTTCCGCTTGATTCCGCTCGGAAAGTTTAAATTCCGGTTCAGGAGCAATCGCGGGAATTTCTTCCTCCGCAGATTTCAACTCTTCTTCCAATTTGCGTATTTCTTTGTTAAGAGCTTTGAGCTTTTTTTTATACCGCCATTCGGGATCGCCCTGAAACAGCAAAGCATCCCGTTCTCCCCATTTCGCGGAAAGCCGTTTAGCCGCCTCGTTTCTGCCTTGAGATCGGGCGTACTCTTGATAAAACGTGTATTCCCGATTAACCCGAATCCGATGAGCTATGCTGTTCAGTTCTTGGACAAGTTTTCTCGTCAGCAGAGTTCCAATAGATTGCCGAGCCTGGGGCAGATCCGACACGTCAAAAGCAGTGATCGTAAGAATCCATTCGGGATTTAGGGGCTTTTTTTCAGCTTCTTTTTTCGCTCCGCCATGCAACGGAAAAAGCAGAACGAAAAAAATACTCGCCCCCAAAAATTTAGGAATGTACGCTGTTCCAAACAAAACGCAGATACTCCTCGATAAAATAATCGATGTCGCCGTCCATGACCGCTTGTATATTGCCGATCTCCGCTTTAGTACGATAATCTTTCACCAGCGTATAGGGCTGAAACACATACGAGCGAATCTGATTTCCCCAAGATATATCTTTTTTTTCCTGAGCGAATTTTTCATGTTCCTTTTCTTTTTCCTGACGATAATATTCATAAAGCCGGGCTTTCAGCATACTCATCGCTATTGAACGGTTTTTAATTTGACTTCGCTCGTTTTGGCAGGCCGCAACAATGCCCGTGGGCAGATGGGTAAAACGAACCGCGCTGTCGGTTTTGTTGACGTGCTGACCTCCCGCGCCGCCGGAACGATAAGTGTCCACCCTAAGATCCTCCGGCTTTATGTCTACTTCAATAGAATCATCGAGAATCGGAAAAATATAGGCCGACGCAAAAGAAGTATGCCGCCGGGCATTGGCGTCAAAGGGCGAAATCCGCACCAATCTATGAACCCCGGACTCGCCCTTGAGATAGCCATACGCGTAATCCCCTTCGATTTTAGCGGTAGCCGATTTAAGGCCCCCTTCGGCTTCGAGGGAATCCACCTCTTCTACAGAAAAATTTTTGCGTTCCGCCCAGCGCAGATACATCCGGTACAGCATCTGAGACCAGTCGCACGCTTCCGTTCCCCCGGCTCCCGCATGAATCGTAAGAAAACAGCCGTTTTTATCCACCTCGCCGCTCATAAGTTCGATGGTATTCTGTTTTCTGTACCGAAGCGCGAGGTCCCGGAAAGCCCCTTCGATTTCCGGCATCTGGGACTCGTCCTGAGCTTCCCCGGCAAGCTCGTAAAGAACCGTCAGGTCGTCAATTTCCGCCCGCAAAGTTTTCCACGGCTCGTACCGTCCCTTAAGGGCCTTGAGTTCTCCCAGGACCTTTTCCGCTTTTCCGGGATCCTTCCAAAAATCCAGGGACCCGCTCTGTTTTTCTATCTCCGCGATCCGTCCCTCAAAAGACGCGTCTTCAAAGACGCCTCCAGGTTTCGTATATCTGAGTCCGCAATCCTTCCAGAGGGGCTCCTAATTCAGACAGTAACATATCCTTACTTTACCAAGATCCCGCCGGCAGTGTCAAGCCCCAAAGGAGGCTTCCCCCGGATACCGGAAATGCCATTGAGAACGAATGGCGTCCATAGTTTGAGCTATGCTCAGGGATTCCGCCCAAGGCATGATTTCGCTTTCGGTTTTGCCCGTCCGAATACAATCCATGACCGCGACAGCCTCGTAGTTATAGCCGTTGCCGACAAATTCAGGCTCATAATGGTACTCGTATTTGCCATAAACCGCGAGGTCCGCCCGGTGGGAAAACACAAAATCCGGCAGATGTATCCGCCCGGCTTTTCCATAAATCCATGCGTCGTTCACCGTAGCGGTGCTGAGAGCCGCGCTTACCGAAGCGACCCGATGGGGCCCATAGGAAATCAGCGCGGATACGTCTTCGTCCACGCCGGTCTGCCCAAGTTCGAGAAGGGAGACAATTTTTTCCGGCCCTTTCCCGCCGAATACCATAGATGCCAGAGAAATAGGATACACTCCGGCATCCAAGAGCGCGCCGCCGCCAAGATGAAGGGCGAACAGACGGCTTTCAGGATTCGGCGGCGTGTTAAAACAGAAATTCGCTTCTACCCGTTTCACTTCTCCGATAAGCCCATCCCGAAGCCATTCCCGAACCTTGCAAAGAGTCGGCACAAAACGGGTCCACATCGCTTCCATGAAAAACGCCCCGGCGGTCCGGGCGGTTTCGACCATCGCCGAAAGTTCCCCCGCGTTGAGCGCGGCCGGCTTTTCGCACAGTACCGCTTTTTTCGCCTTCAACGCCCGAATCGCGTAATCCTTATGAAAAGGATGGGGAATGCCGAGATAAACCGCCTGAATCGACGGGTCCTGAAGCATCGCATCGTAGTCAGGATACGAGGTTTTAAGGCCCCAGCGTTCCGCAAAAGCCGCCGCCCCCGCCGGAGAACGAGAAACCACCGCCCCAACCCGGGCGCCTTCCGCCCAAGGCAGGCCGGCAATAAAAGCGTTTGCGATGCCCCCGGTTCCAACTATAGCCCAGTTAATATATTCCATTCCCGAATCATAGCATGGATCCTAAAAAATTTGTCCCCCCCTTTATCTCAACAATAAACGAAAAAAACATCTCCTTGCGCTTTAGTTTAAGTTTCTCTAACCTGAACAAGGGGATAAAACTCATTTTTTTTGCAAGCGGCATGAATAACCGTTGCGTTGTCTATTCCGATGGAAACGGGTACGTTAAAATATAACGCGAATACCAAGTCGTCAATAGAGGATTTAAGGCGCGTTTGAGCCGTAAGATCTATTGCTGGGAAGAAACGTAATTCTTCAAGGGTTATTTGTTTACTTGGAATCCCCGGGGTTTGAGTTTGCGTATTTTTGGGAAAATATTCTGCGGCGATTATCCGGGCTACGATTTCGGATTTACTGGGATGAATTTTTGCGGTATACTTTTTGTCTCCGGCGGTTAAAACAAGGGCCTTTCCCTCGATGCGGATAGCTTCAAAGGCCGGCGTAGCGGTATAGGGAAAATTAACGAAATCCTGGATTACCGGCTTTTCAAGCAAGAGTAACGCTTCGGTCTGCGCTATTATCTCTGCCTTAATAGCCGCATTTTCGGTTGTAATCTTCGGAATCCGAAGGTATTGCTTGATCGATTTTATAGAGACTAAAAAATCTTTTTCATTTTCCATTTTTACATTAGCCTCCAGCATTCGTATATTTAACGCCGAGTTTAGGAGAGCAAACAGAAACAGTGATTCTGTTTTATTGTCCGTTGAGACTATAGCGGCTTGTCCCATATTAAATATAAGAGGTTCATCAATAAGCATAAATTTTTTGAAGTTTTTGATGCGGCATACAATATTATATTTATGATCAAGGGTAGCATATCTGCTATTCCGGGTTAATTGAATTTTATCTTTTGATTTGGGGTAATAGTCCTTGAAAAACATTTTGCTATACCCTAAACTTCGGGTAAAATCCAGGACTGGATAGTTATTTTCAGCCTCTTGAGTATAATACTGGGGGTCTAAAATAAAACCTACATCAAAATTAAACTCTTTATAATCTTGCAATACATATTTTCGCCATTCTTCTATCGATATAGAATTTTCTGTATAGACAGCAGTCATCTGACGAAATGCGCCGCTTTGTTTTATGAAATTCCAGTTTTCAACCTTTTCGAGTAAAAGGCTTTGTAAAATCTCTTTTGTTTCTTTGTTCTTACTGCGAAAATACAATCCGAAATCTCCAGCCTGCTTTTCCGTATAAGGCTTGTAATTTATAACCCTTACGATATGGTTTTGCCGGGGTAAAGATTTCTTCACAACGAAAATTAAAGAAGACGTCGGTATCGGTCTCTTTTGCCGAACTCCCCGTTCGATAAACAAATTCCCCTCAAAGGTTATTATCTTTTCTATTGCGGTATATTTTGCAAGATGATGCCGCAAGACATCCAGGTCTCCGGCGGTCAACATTGTCTGCGGAATTATATAACAAAGCTTGCCTCCATCTTTAAGCAACCCAAGACCAAGGGCGATAAAAAACGCATACAAATTCGGCTTCGGCGGATAAGATTTTCTGCGGTTAGGAACGGTATGTAAATTAACGCCGTAGACGTTATTCATAGCGATAGACTTATCGTTTTTATCTTTAATTTTTTTTGCGAAAGAAACCTGGGTACATTTATTATATCCGATATAGGGCGGGTTTCCGATGACATAATCAAACCGTCGGCGGCCCTGGGAATCCTCTTCCAAAGAATTAAATATCTCCAGTATATCCTCCCGATTACGCGTATACGGCGGAGTGTTCTTTTTTTCAAAAGCATCAAAAAGCCCCTTAGCCGTATCTTTGGCATCAGCCCAAGGATCGTTTATCGGAGTGTCCAAAAACTCAGCTATCGAATCCTGGGTGATGAAAAGTTTTATTTTATCCCTTAGGACATGGCTGTACTGGGCCTTCGCCGCAATCGGTAAAAGTTGCATAAGAATATTTATTTCCGCCAAGAATAGCGGAAACTCCGCGATATCAAGCCCAAAAATATTGTTCTTGACCAGGGATTCTATCTTCTTTGAATTTGCCGCCGGGCCATCGTGAAAAGCCTCTTTAATTGCCAAAGCCGCGCTGTATAAAAAAGTGCCTGCTCCGCAGGATGGATCAATGAGAGAAATGCCTCGGCCGGCGGTCTGCAATAAGGCTTCTTTGGTATACCCCACCTCCTGCAACATAAAGTTTACAACTCCGGGGTCTGTAAAATACTGGCCATTGTTCTCATCCTGATACAGTTCCTTGAGATAGTTTTCGTACACAAATCCAAAAATTTCATTTCGTAAATCCGCAAAATTATAGCGGTCGATAAACATAATAATATCAAGCCAGGGAGCTATATCCTCGAGGGCGGGATTTTGTTTTATCTGTTCTAGCAACATCTTGTTGATACTTTCCTGCTTCTGCCGAAAGGGTTCATATACATTCTTGTAAATATACTCGGCGATTTCTTTTAGGTTTTTTACAAATCCTTCATACTTTCCCGTTAGTAAAGCTATTCTTATCCATTCCTGGAAGGTTTCATAATCGTTTTTTAATTTTTTGTAATTATTATCTATGAGGACTTTGTAGAGAATAAACTGAATCACGTAAGAATAGGTTATTTCGATGATCTGCCGTTCCTCTTTTGCGGGAAGGGGAAACAGTTCCGCTATTTTTATTTTGAAGGTCTGCAAGAGATTCGCGAGATCCTTGAAAAAGAAGGGCCGGTTTTCCGGCGCGCAAGGGTCGAGGCGTTCCATTTCGAGCAGTTCCGGCAGTCCCGGGGCGTTAAAAGCCCTAAGATAGTATATTTCCGGGTCTCTGTATTGTTTCCATTTTTCCCAGAAGGGGCTTTTTCGGTCAAGAATATCCGCAAGATAGAAGGTTTCGTACCGCCGGTCGAAATAGAGGCGCCATTCATTACCGTCGGTCAAGAGGCCGTATTTTTTAGGCTTCTCGCTTTGGTATTGCCGGATCTGGGATTCGCCGGCGCGGATATGGTCCAGCTTTTCTACTTCCACTGGAATAACTCCATCGGCGCCGTTTATATACATAACGAAGTCTGCGGTTTTTCGGCCCTGGGGTTTTCGGGTTTTCCGGGTAAATCTATTGTTTTTAGTTTTTGCTGATTTACTTCCTCGTTTAAGGGCGAAGAGTTCGCCGCAGAGGAATATATCTTCGATAAAATTCTGTAAATCTTCGGGTTCTTTATTGCGAAATCTTTCCTTCCCGATTTCCCAAATTTCTTTTAATTCCTGAATACTTTTCATTGGTATAGCTTTCTCTAAAATTATCTTTCAAGCTTTTGGAAGAATGTATTGGGCTAATTTTTCTTTAAGAAAGATTGAGCTGGGCTAATATTCGTCCGATGGCTTTTCCGGCTTTACCTCGGTGGCTGATGCGGTTTTTTTGGGTTTCTGAGAGTTCCGCGACAGTACAGCCTAGGCCGGGGAGGAAAAGGATGGGGTCGTATCCGAAACCTCGGTTTCCTCGTTCTTCCCGGATGATTTCGCCTTCGAGGGTTTCTTGTACAGCATAAAAGCGATTTTCCTCTAAAAAAAGGACCAGGGCGCAGACAAATCGGGCATTTCTCTGGGGATTATCCCCTAGTTCTTGAAGGATCAAGGCGTTTCGTTCCGGGTCGGTTAGTTTTGCGCCTCCTTCGGCGCCGTATCGGGCGGAGTATATCCCTGGACGTCCTCCGAGGGCGTCGATGCACAGCCCGGAATCGTCGGCCATTACCGGTGGGCCTGTTAGGGAGTACAGTTCTCGGGCTTTAATGAGGGCGTTTTCAAGAAAATCCTTGCCGTTTTCCTGGGGATTGAAGTCAACCATTCCCGCATCCCGAGGAATGGCAATGGTATGATCCGGCAGAATAGCCGCAAGTTCCGTCTTTTTACGTTTATTTTCTGTAGCAAACCAAATAGTCATCGAAATCAGCCTATCGAGAACCGGTTTTTTTGTCAAGGCCCCTTGAAATGCCGAGGTTTTTATGAAAGAGAATATGAACCCTGCCATGGCCTTAGTCAGCGTTCTGACCAAGCCGGCAAAGCCAAAAAATTTGGGGGGAAAGGCTCATCCCATGAGGGGAGAGCCTCGTAGCATGGGGGGAGAGGCGCATCCCATGAGGAGAAAACCTCACCCCATGGTGGGAAAGGCTTGTAGCATGAGGGGAAAGGCTCATCCCATGGGGGGAAAGGCTCACCCCATGGGGGGAAAGGCTCGCTTCAGGCTGTGAAAGCCTCGTACCTGGGTTGCGAAAGCCTAAGGATAATCGGGAAAGCCTAGGGTCCTGGAAAAAGGAAGTTCTTGAATAGCCCTCGGGTTCCGGCTATACTAGGCCCATGGAAATAAATCAAGCATATATTGACGCCTTAGAAGTCAATGAAGTCGCCCTAATGAAGGGCATCGCCGAAGGTCTTAACCTAACCCTGGGGCAGGTTTCGGCGGTAATCGGGCTTTTCGCCGAAGGAAGCACCATCCCCTTTATCGCCCGGTATCGGAAGGAAAAAACCGGCAACCTCGACGAAGTGCAACTCCGGGACATCGACCGGCTCTTCTCCAGGGGGAAAAACCTCGAAACCCGGCGGATCGAAATTATCCGGGGAATTTTTGACCAGGGCAAACTCACCGAAGCCCTGGCCGATATCGTTAATAAGGCCCAGGGCCTCGCGGAACTCGAGGATCTTTACACGCCGTACCGGAAAAAGAAAAAAACCCGAGGAATGCTCGCTATTGAAAAGGGCCTCGAACCCCTCGCCGAGGCTATGCTCGTCCTCGACGCCCCGGCTTTACTGCATAGGGCGGCGGATTTTATTAGGGAAAATACCGAAGAGCCCTCATTGGCAGTCCTCACCCCGGAGGAGGCTCTGGAAGGGGCCCGGGACATCCTGGCGGAACGAATCGCCATGGACCCGGAAAACCGGAGGGCGGTCAAAGCCTTCTATACCCAAGACGGGCGGATTATCGTAAAAGGGATAGGCGACGAAGAAACAAAAAAAACCTCCCGATACCAGATGTATTGGGATTATACGGAAAAACTTTCCCAAATAAAGCCCCACCGAATTTTAGCTATCAACCGAGGCGACCGAGAAGGGGCCCTGGAAACCACTATCGACGTGGACGAATCCGGGGCCCTGGAAGTTCTGCAAAAAAAATACCTCCTCCATAACGAATATCACAAAACCGCGGTTGAAGACGGGCTTAAACGGCTCCTGTCTCCGGCGGTACTGAGGGAAATCCGGGGAGATCAGGGCGAAGCCGCGGACCACCATGGCATCTCCGTATTCAGTCAAAACCTCAAAAACCTTCTCATGCAACAGCCCCTGAAAGGAACCCGAGTCCTCGGCATCGACCCAGGCATCCGAACCGGCACAAAATGCGCCGCCCTCGACGATACCGGCAAATATCTTCATCATTTCGTTATCTATAATCACAAAACCGAAGAAGCTAAACAAAGTATTTTACAGGAAATTAAACAATACAACCTTCAGCTCCTAGCCATAGGAAACGGTACCGGATCCCGGGAAGTCCAGGATCTGGTCGCCCAAGTAATCGGAGAAAATAACCTCGAAATCCTCTATACCGTAGTCGACGAAGACGGCGCGTCGGTCTATTCCGCCAGCGATATCGCCCGGGAAGAATTTCCCGATCTGGACCTTACCATCCGGGGGGCCATTTCCATCGGCCGGCGTTTACAGGACCCCCTCGCGGAACTGGTCAAAATCGACCCGAAATCCATCGGCGTCGGCTTGTATCAGCACGACGTCAATCAGAAAAAACTGTCCGAAACCCTGGACGAAGTGGTTTCCTCAGTCGTCAATAACGTCGGAGTCAACCTCAACACCGCCAGCGCATCCCTTTTACGTTACGTCTCCGGCATTACCAGTTCCTTGGCAAAAAAAATCGTAAAATATCGGGAAGAAAAGGGCAAAATCGCCAGCCGGCAGGAACTCATCGAAATTCCAGGCCTGGGCCCTAAAACCTTTGAGCAATGCGCCGGATTCCTCAAAATCCCAGAAAGCGGGGACCCCCTGGATAACACTTGGGTTCACCCGGAAAATTACGAAGTCGCCCGAAGTATCCAGAATACCATCACCACTACCGGCAGTTTGAGTTCCGGAGACGTGCAGATTCTCCGGGAAAAACACGGAATCGGAGACGGAACAATTCAGGATATAGCCGAGGAACTGAAAAAACCAAATCGAGACCCCCGAGAAGGCTACCCAAAACCCCTCATGCAAAAAGGAGTCGTGACCTTCGAAGACCTAAAAGAAGGAATGAAAATCACCGGAAAGATCAAAAACGTGGTCGATTTCGGAGCCTTCGTGGATTTGGGAATAAAGGAAACCGCGCTCATTCACATTTCCGAGATCAGCGAACGATTCGTAAAGGACCCCCTGGACGCACTGAAAGTTGGAGAAGTGCTGGAATTCCGGGTGCTTCATCTGGATCAGGACCGCCGGCGCATCGCCCTATCCCGAAGACCCCCCCGAATTTCCTCGCCGGGACCCTTCTCAACGCCCCAGGTTCCCCCCCCAACCCAAGCCGGAGACCCAGCACCCCAGACCGGGGGAGGCCCCGGGGCCCAGTTTTCCGGGATCCGGCCGGAATCCCCGGCCGAATCCCGAGAATCCCCCGGGACCCCCCGGCGGATTATCCCGGTCCGCCGAGAAGGAACCGCCCCGGCCCCGGCAAGGCCTCCCCGGGCCGGGAAATTCCACGCCCCGGGCTTCAGGCCCGACAAATTCCAAGCCCGGGAATTAAAAACCCCGGGAGCTTCTCTGCCCGAGGAAGCCCCTCGGGAACAAAGCCTTGTTGGAGAAACCCGGTCTGCCGGAAATTCCGCTCCGGCCCCCCGGGAACAAAGCCCCGAGGAAGCCCGATCTGCCGGAAATCGCCCCGGAGGAAGCCCGGCCCCGGAAGCCCGATTCCCGGCAAACCGCCGGCCCGAACAGGAAGACCAGTGGAGCCGGTATTTGCAGAACAAGCCTCAGCCCGAAGACGACGGCACCATGTACAACGCCTTCGCAGAAGCCTTCAAAAAAGCCGAAGCCGCCAAAAAAACCG